>JBMZCU010000339.1:0-3708 GCA_049613705.1 Pseudomonadales bacterium
ACCAAGAATTCATCGCCACTCATGTGACACGCTGTACCTACTGTGCGCATCACTAAATCTAAGCGACTGGCCACGGCCTGTAATAGTAAATCCCCTACCGCGTGACCATATCTATCGTTTACTTGCTTAAAATTATCCAGATCCAGATAGACCAAAGCGACCTTTTGCTCATTCTCCCGCGCCTCTTGCAAGCTCTTTTTCAACAACTGCGACGAGTTGCGACGGTTTGGCAACCCTGTGAGTGAGTCATAGTACGCTTGATTGTACAGACGGGCTTCTGCCTTTTTGCGCTCAGTAATATTCTGGGTGATAACAATGTAATTATCGCCTGAGCCATCTTCCATACTCATCTTACTGATCGAGAAGGAGAACCACTGCTGCTCGTGATCTACACTGCGCTCGCAGTACCAGTTATCACCCATATTCAGCGAAACTGTGATTTTTTCTAAGTCAGGTAACAGCAAGTCATGGGGGAAAAAGCTCATCAACATCACGTTCATTTGAATATCGATTAACTGACCACTGCCATCTTTTAGCTTTTTATTGGCGTATTCAGTGATCCAATCTGTATCTGTGACAATGACACTGCTTGGACTTTGTTCAATAGCACGTGAGAGTTTAGTCACATTGTTCTGTGCCTGGTACTTCTCCTCTTCAAAAACGTGCGCCCGACGTATACTGATACGCAGTACTAAGAGCCCTAACAGCGCCGCGCAAAGAATAATTAAGGCGGCGTATTTCATCTGCGAGAACCATTCGCCCCACAGTTTTCTCGTCAGCACCGACACCACAACGTAGCCGTTAAAGCGCTGTATTTTTCGCGCGTTGTAGAGCGTCTCTCCGCGGTTTGTATCGACACTTCCCCGACCGATTTCCTCCTCGTCTAAATGGGCCAACTCAACCAGTAATTGAGGTGCCAACCGCGCCGTGGCAAAGCTCTGTAAAAAAGAGGGTTCCTCCGGCACAGAGGCATAGATAAGCCCCTTATCACTGGCCAGGGTGAACTGCATAATATCGTGACGCACCGAGGCATCCATCCACACCCCTTCACGGCCAATAATTTGGTATGCGGCTACTAAATATCCTGCCAACTGGTTCTCTACGTCGAAAATTGGCACCCGAATAGGAATAAAGCTCTCGCCAAATAAGGTCATGCGAAAGGGAATGCCAACAGCAGATAGAGAAGCCGATTCTTTGGGAAAGAGCCTTGCCCAGTCTCCTGTTTGATACTCCCCTGAGGCGATTAAAATGGCGTTATCGGTATCGAGAATAGCCACGGCTTTCATTTGGCGTGTAGCAGCCGTCATGTTGAAAAGTACGTCTTGCGCCGCTTTGGATTTGACGTTGTCAATCTCAAAGCCTTCGGCAATCGTCACTAAAGTTTCTTCTTGGCTCGCCAGAAAGCGAGACATGATGTCAGCCAAAGAGCGAGTCTTAGGCGTAAGCTCAGCATTAACTTGCTGGTAAATATTGCTCCACACACTGAAGCCGACAACCAATAGCGCAGAGACCATCAGTATCAGCAAGCCCAAATACAAAGACCTAAACCAGCGACCTTTCTTATTGCCAGCTTGGTCAGGAAGGACCTCAACAGTGTTGAGTAATTTGATTTTCTTCATCTGGGATTAAATCCATTTAACACTCGCAATACCACGCAGGCTAAAGCACATCTTCCAAATCACAGCTATGTGCTATTTTGTTAATTTTATTCATTTTTTTGTCAGACAAAGGTAGCAATGCCAGCTGTACACGGGCGGCGCCCACTCCCGCTTTAAGCGGCGTTCTAAGACGCTTAGAGATTTCGCGCCGCTCTCGACTTAGGTCACTGTAAATAAGCTCAAACTCTACGCGACAAGACACTTGCGCATACCGCGCGTGTTGATCCGCCTTGATTTCCACATCGACATCGACGACGCAGCCTTCAAGCTGTACAGCAGCTGACTCAATACAGTGTAGATCACTATTGATAGCTTTAACACTTGCCGATGAAGTTTTTAATTGATTTTGCGCATTTTTTTGCTGCTTTGTGGCGCCTATCTGCGGCGCCTGCTGCAGCTGTAACCGAGTCTTTAGCAGCCAACCTGTCACGCGCTCCCCTTCATGGGTGAAGCTGACCTGCGCCCACTTTTCACGGATTTCCAGTATGTCGATATCGCTGGCGCGATAAAAGGTAACGACCTTAGCCGCATTTTCACTAGGCTGGGCAAACAGGCCGGCAGGAGGGACTTCAACTAGATAGCGTTGCGCATTGACACATGCCGCACTGAGCATAAAGCCAATAAAAGCGATGAGCCTGCTACAACTCACAACAGTGTTAACCATTTTTTCTCTTTCTACATTTCCACACCACGTGGCACTGAGCCATAACAACAGTGCCCTTGGCGTAGGTTATCTTACTCGTACTTTACCCATTGGCGCTGGTTGAGCCACCAAGTTTCACCTGTGCGCTGATCAATACGTGCGGCAACATAACCTTTTTGATCTTGGTCGCCCCTAACAACGTGCACATCGTACTGAGAAATGGGCAGGGTATCGCTATCATTGAGTAGCGCCCAACCGTTCTTATCGGCCAGCCAGCTCTCACCTGTGTTTCTATCAAAGCGAATCAAAATCCACTGACGGCTCGCCGTATAACTTGATACTAACCCGAACGCGCCGCCGGGTGAAATGGCCACTTCGTCCAAGCGTTGCAAGACTTTATTTAAGCTCTGACTATCACTTGCCATAGCCGCAACTGCCTGTGGCTGAGCCTTAGTTACACCTTGCGCCTTCACCTCTTTAGCCTGCTGTTGAGCCAACAGCAATTGGGTCATTTTCAGCAGTGAATTAGTGTCCGAACTCTGTTTGATAGACTGTTCTTGCAAAGCGGTAACTTGTGCTTGTAGGCGCGAAATCTCACTGGGATCTGTACTGTTTACTGCACGCACAGGCGCAGCAGGTGCGGCTGGTGACTCTGGCTGTGCTGCGGCTGCAACAGGTTCTGTCACTGTCGAAGCATCCGAACCCGCCTCAGCTTCCGCTTTGTTTGGGGTGGTATTACACGCAGTCACTGCAAAGCATGCACAGGTGATGACACAGAGACGGGATAGTTTCACATTACACTCCTTATAAAACCCAAATTTTGCACTGCATTGTACACCATGCACAGCAACGCGAATACTGGGGCGTATTCTTAAAGCCAACCGCAACGGGTGAGCTTTTAAGCTACAGAATGCGTAGAGGATTTAACGCATGCACCATCGGCCCCAACATTTGCTTAGCGCTACTCACTTGAGCGTTGGCTACCTGGTTATTCGCAATAGATTTAACCCACCCTCACAGCACCACTAATCAGAAAAACAGAGTTTATTGTTGTCTAGATCCCTTACATAAGCTGAAAATTTTGGCCCGCGCTGGCTAGGACTTCCTTCACAGGTTCCGCCCAAGGTTAGCGCTTTCTGATAAAAAGCGGTCACATCAGCTGGCCCACCCACACAAAAGCCCAGCATACTGCCATTGCCATGCGTAGCTTCCTGCCCGTCAAAGGGTATGGCCAGTGCGAACGCAAAACCTTGACCCAACCAGTACGTCATTCGCTCACACGGTGAGATTTTTTCGATCTCGGCATCCGCAAAAAGCGCATCGTAAAAGCAACTCGCTCGCTGCAGATTTTTAGTACCAAGTACGGCGTAATTCAATTTCATGTTCGATGACCTCTCTCTATAAGAA
>JBMZCU010000340.1:0-3692 GCA_049613705.1 Pseudomonadales bacterium
ACCATAAAAACTACCGTAATGTTTTATGAGCGCAATCTGACCAAACTTTGAAAGCTCCACATCACCTTGAAGCTTATCGACAACGTTTGCATGTGGTAGGCTTGCTATGGCTTTAGCACTAAACCCTAATGTCGCAAAGTGCATTAACTTTTGCGAAGAACCATAGCGTTTATTCAAGTTATACACTTGGTTTGCCACGGCTTGACTAAAACTGGGTACTACGGCGTTAACGACCCCAGAGACACCTTTCATATAAAAACTCGTCAAAGAAATCGCCGATCCAACCACTTTGCCTATAAAAGGCACTTTGCCTACTTTCTTCGCTAACTTATCTAAGTAAGCAGGTTCAGACTTAAGCATCTTCGCCCAAGAGTACATACTCACCATCTGCCCGATTGCCACCTCGTTGGCGACCATAGCGCGGTTCATATAAGCACCGTAGTTGAGGTCGCGCGCCTCTAGCACAGAGACGCTATAAGCTGTCGCATCCGCCGCATTTTGCAACTGCATTTTTTCGCTAGTTAGAATGCCTGTACTGATAAGTGCAATCGCTGAAATCACCCCAACCACAGACAGCAAGAGCACAAGCACTATGGCTTGGCCCTGTTGTTTTAGCGGTTGATTTGAGGTGATTTTTTTCATTTCTATTTCTCGCAGGCTCTTGATCTACTGATTTTGCTCAACATAGTTTCCAAGGTTTTTATGCTCTTGCACGTCTGATCTATTCGCTCCGGTAGCTCCCGCTTCTGCAGCGGTTAAATCGCCGGTTTGGCCTGCTAATTCACTTGTCATCGCCCCCACTTGCCCGCGAATGGTATCCCCAAAGAACCCATACACCGCAATAGCCGCGATAGCGATCAGCGCCACGATAATGATGTACTCGGTCATGCCTTGCCCCAGTTGTTTACATTTGCTTTTCATACTTCACCTTGCTTAGTTACAGTTTTAATAGAGTCAGGGACCCGGCCGGCCTCTGGGTTAAATGTAATTTTTCTACGACGGCGCCAAAGCATTAGCAGCGCCAGTAGAAGTGGGTTGAGTAGCGTCGCGTAGAGTTCAACGCCACTTCTCTCTACACTCAGCGAGAGCAGCCCTGCCACAATGAATGCGACCACTGCCAAGTTCAGCAGCAAGTTGCCTGCAGCACGGCGAAAAAAGGGCCAGAGCACTGCGGTCAATAGCAGGTAGACGAGGAACTGCTGCGCCTGCCACTGGGAACTTGTCGCCAATTGCTCGACCACATAGAGTAGGCACTCAAGCTCCACTTGCTCCCCGCAAATGTACTGCGTCGTCGCCGGTAAAAAGCTAAAGCGATAGAGCAACATTGCACTGAGCGCGAAGACAGTTACCAGGTAGTAAGTCAGCGCCGAGAAAGCGATGCGCCAAGGATGGAAAACCACCTTTTTTGCCTCTTGCATAACATCCTCTCCGCTCGCCAATTCAATCTTTATGATGTGCTCAGCTTAGCGCCGCGGACCGAGGCAAAACTATTAACTTAAGTTAGTTTTTACTTAAAATATTAGGGAGGGTGAGAATAAGTCCAAGAACACCTCTGACGTTCAAGGTTGCTCATGATTGAGGTAGCTCTCTACCCAAAGGGCACGATGACTGGCGGGCTGATTGTACGGCTAAGAGTGCTAACAAAGAGCATGAATCGTCCTGAACGGACCGTAGGGTGCTTACGTTTCTAAAGAAAGCTAAGGGGCCAACTCCTTTGCCTACAGGACGAAGGTAAGTAGCGAGAGCAGGACGCGGTAGCTTTGTCAGAAAGCTTATTATCCCGGCGTGAAATTGTGCCGGGTTAATAAAAGCACATGGATGTGCTGACGCTGGCGATAAGTCAGCGTGGCCCTGTTTATGGCCATTATCCCTTAGAGATCCACAGAGGACATTTTTTTTGGGGGGGCGCACCTTCCTCAGCTACATTGTTGTATTTGCGGGTTGCACGGCGGCTGCCCTTGCTGGCTTTGTACCTCAGGTACGATGCGACGCTCACCTTGAGCGTCCAGCTGATCTCCTATGGGCCTATCTGCCTGCTGTATCAAGTCATCCAATTGCGCCTCTAGCTCAGTCAGAGGAGCGCTTTGCAGCTGCTCGATTAAGTTGTCGACACCGCCGATACGCGCCACTTGCAGCGCACTTAGCTCGCGGCTCTGGCCATCGCTAAACTGCAGCGCGACACGGCCAGACTCCCCCATACTGACCTGCAGCCAACTGCCATTGGCGCCCTCGCCTAAAGGCGCTAATTGCAGGCGAAATTTAGTGCCGCGAATGCCTATGGTGGCAACTGGTGTCTCGATGGCGTAATTGCGTTTATTACGCTTGCCGATTTGACCACTCACGGTGCGCAAGCCTCCCTGGCTGAGCTGGTAGATAGCCCGTTCGCTGCCATCTTGCTCGCCATTATAGTGATAGCGTTTAATCTTGAATTGAGTCTGCGGCTGCAGCGCGATAAAGGAGCCATCGCTAAACTTAATTTGCACTAGCCCCGATCGGGTATCGATTTGATCACCCTGCTCAAGCGCCTGCCCCTGCTGTAGTTCAATGCCCCTTGCCTGGCTGTTCGTGAGCTGGGGATCACCGACCTTAAACACAACTTGACCGGATGAAGCCCACACAAGCGCCGGGAGCAACAGCATAGTGAAGGTGCAGCATTTCACCCTTTTGAGTGAAAGACGAGCCAGGATTAAACGCACCGGATAAAAGCACTTTTGAAAAAAAGACATAGCAAGTTACTCAAATTGATAGAGGTAGCCCAAGCGCAAGGCGTTCTTGCGATACTGGTTGAGTGAGATGTTCGACTGATTGCGGGTATGCCCGATAGACGCCGAAAAGCTCGAGCGTTCGCTGTACTGATAGCGTAACCTCAGCTGTAAGTGTGTGCGACTATCGCGGCGCTTGCGCTGAAAACTGCTGTCCTCACCGCGATAGCGCGTGTGCTGATAATCAGCATCGATAAATAGCTGCCACTGTTCAGACAAATCACGCTTGAGTGCCAGCGAGATCCCTGTGGTTCGATAATCCAAATCCGCGCGCTCGGGGCTGTCTTTAATGTCTGCGCTGACACTGAGTCCGAGCTTTACCTGCCAGCGCTCATCCAGCGCTTGCTCGACATCGAGATCTAGCGAGAGCCTGCGGTCATCGCGCAGAGATTGGCCACTGAAGTGGGTATTCACTGCTCTCACTTTGGCCTGCCACACCCTGCTGCCCTGAGGCTGTCGATAGCTAAGTTGCAGCGCATCGCTGCGTCGCCGATCTAGATCTTGCCCGCCATCGAGCACAGTATCTAGCTGTGCTCCCAATCGCCCCTTGCCCAAAGGGCGATGGAAACTCAACGCGGCGAACACTTGGTGCTGGCTGTAACTGTCGTCCCAGTGCTTGGCTGCAAAGGTATCGAGCTGCCACCAGCGATCTGCCTGTGTGTTATAGCGCCAGCTCCCCCCCACGTACAGACGAGAGAACACTCCCTCCTCACGCCGGTGGTTATCTAAGGCTAAGTACTGGTTGCTCGAGGGAATATACACACTGTCGCTGGGTGTCAGCGATGTGAGGTTGTCATCGAAGCCTAAATCGACGCCCAAGACTTTTCGCGCACTTAAACGCGCTTTGTCCTCGCGCGCGGCAAGCTTTTGTGACCACTTGCGATGCACCTGTGCGGGCAGCGCACGCTGGCCGCGCTCGAGCAACGACTG
>JBMZCU010000341.1:0-3688 GCA_049613705.1 Pseudomonadales bacterium
AGACTATTTGTTTTCAAAAGCGATTATCTAGGGGGCTTTAAGGAGACAGCATGGGGATGATGATAGAGGGAAACTGGCGTGATATCGACCGCATTCACCGCGGCGATGACTATGTGCGAAATGTGAGTAATTGTCACCAAGATTTAGCTGTTGGCGCGCTCGCCCGCGATCCCGGGCGCTACACTCTGATCTGCTCTTGGAGCTGCCCCTGGTCGCATCGGGTGCAGATAGCGCTGGCGCTGAGTGGCCTGGCAAAGTACGTTGCGCTACACATCACAGGTGGCCCTAAAACGCAGGGCTATTCAGCTAACTGGGGGCAGCCCTGGCAGGTGCCGCAGTGCGGGGAGAGCGATGCTGTGATTGAACACTTGCACCAGCTCTACAAACTGCACGATGCAAAGTATACAGGGCGCTGTACTGTGCCGCTGCTGTGGGATAGCCGAGAGGAGCGCATTGTCAGCAACGAGTCGACCACCTTGGTGGGCTGGTTGGCCCGCGACTGCGCGGCGGATTCGGCGCTGGCCAGTGCCGAGCAGTCGTATCGCGCAGGGCTAGAGCAGGCGCGGCCACTGGAGCGGGATATTTATCACCAGCTCAACAACGGGGTCTACCGCGCGGGCTTTGCCAAAGGGCAGGCGGCACACGACAGCGCTGTCGAGGATGTTTTCACAATGTTGGATACTCTAGAGCAGAGGCTGCAAACACAGCGCTTCCTGTTGGGGGAGCAGATCTCGACGCTCGACTGGATGCTCTTTCCGACCTTGATTCGCTTTGATCTGGAGTACTTTTTTAGCTTTGGTTGCCGCCTGAAGCGACTGTGCGACTACCCCAGACTCTGGGCGTACACCCAGCAGCTCTACGCGCAGCCCGCTATCGCGCAAACTTTTAATCCGCAGGAAGTGCTCGCCAGCTGTCACCGCGGGGCCGCCTATTTGCCGAACCCGCCGCCGTGGGTGTTTAAATAGCTCTGGGAAGGTACGAATAAGTCCCCAAATGTTCTCTGTGGACAGCAAAGGGGCTAAGCCCGCGAAAGAAAGTGCAATTAATGGCAGGATCCTTAATCACATTTTCTGACAGAAGAGCTGACCCCTTAGCCTTTTATGAACGCAAGCACCCTACGGGGCGTTTTGGACTTATTTACACCTTCCTTACAACTCGAGAAAGCCCCTTTGGAACAGAATATATCGTTACAGAACATCACTTCTAAAGATCAGCAACACTGCTGTAATTGCAATCTCAACTCACTGTGCCTGGCAGTCTCTTTGGATATGACTGAGATGAGCCGTCTCGATGGCATCGTCGACCGCAGCAAACCTCTCACCAAGGGGCAGCACCTCGTCAGCCAAGGCGATGAATTCCACAGTGTTTACGCTATTCGCACGGGAAGCGTGAAAACCTTTACCACTAGCTGCTCAGGCGAAGAGCAAATCACTGGATTCTTCTTTCCCGGCGACCTGGTCGGGCTCAACGCTATCGACTCAGGCTACAGCCCGGATTCGATTAAAACCCTTGAGACGACGACTGTTTGCCAGGTTCCCTTCGATCAACTGGATGAACTCTCGAGCCAGCTACCCAAATTGCGCCGTCAAGTACTGCGCACCATGAGCAAGGAAATCTGCAAAGAGCAGCAGATGCTCAAGCTCCTCGCCAAGAAAAACGCCGATGAGCGCTTGGCGACTTTTTTGATTCGCCTGAGCAACCGCTTTAAAGCCCGCGGCTACTCGGACACTCGTTTCAGACTGTCTATGTCACGCAACGAGATTGGCAACTATCTAGGCCTCACCGTAGAAACGGTCAGCCGCGTACTGACACGCCTGCAAAAAAACGGCCTGATCAAAGTCGAGGGCAAGGAAGTCGAAATTTTGCAGAAAAAGCAGCTCAATACACTGAGCAACGAAGACCGCGAAAACGACTAGCTGCAGTTTCTCTGCACAGCTATAGCATTTCTAGCAAGTTCTATTATTATGTAGTGCGCAGCCTGACTCCACCGGCTGCTACTCATTATATTTTCAAATTACGAAATTAAGGCTCCACCATGTCCTTTGATGAATGTTATGTAAAGTCGGTTGTGCGCTCTCTGGAGAACTGGCCCGAAGAAGGTATCGTGTTTCGCGATATCACTCCTATATTTAAAGACCCAAAAGCACTGCGCATGGTCTCAGATGCCTTTATTCAACGCTATATAGATTCCGATATCACACACATTGCCTGCATAGACGCACGCGGCTTTCTCATTGCCTCTATCATGGCTTATCAGCTTAATTTACCGCTAGTGCTAGTGCGCAAGAAAGGCAAACTACCCGGTGAAACAATCAGCCAAGAGTACAAACTTGAGTACGGTACCGCCGAAGTAGAAATGCAAGTCGATGCATTGAGCGCCGGTGATCGTGTACTGGTGTTCGATGATCTGATCGCCACAGGTGGCACACTACTCGCCGCCTGCACATTGATCAAAAAGCTCGGTGCTGAAGTTGCCGAGAGTGCAGCGATGATCAATTTACCCGATCTTCAAGGCGCAACCCTCATTCAGGACGCGGGGATTCCCGTCTTCACCCTGCTCTCTTACGAGGGTTTGTAAGCTCTAAGGCCCGCACCGGCGGGCCAATTCACAACACGGACAGTAGAATAACAATAACATGATCTATCAACTCGCCGCCCTCGGCGCCGCCCTGTGCTGGGCGCTCTCAAGTTTTATCTCGGTCAAGCCCGCAAAAGCCCTAGGTCCGGTTCGCTTCAACAAGTGGCGCATGACGATAGTGTGCGCGATGTTAATCGCCATGAGCTTTGTCACCGGCGGCTGGCGCACCGACTTATTCGACTGGTGGCTCATTATTGCCCTCAGCGCCTTCACCGGCATCTTCATGGGTGACACCCTGCTCTTTTGGGGGCTAAAAAAGCTCGGCCCCAGACGTAACTCTGTGCTGTTTTCCCTCAATGCACCTATTACCGTTCTATTAGGCTGGCTATTCCTAGACGAGCGACTAAGCTCAGGTGCGCTTTTTGGCACCATGCTTATCAGCAGTGGCGTCTTAATTGCTGTAGCTTATGGCCGCGGACAAAAAGAGCAGCACGTACTGGAAGAGACGCAAGGCAGCTTGATTGTCGCGGTATTGATTGCACTAAGCGCCGCCACCTGCCAGGCGGTAGGGGTTATTTTAGTGCGACCGGCAATGGAAGCAGGCCTCGACCCCACGGCCAGTAGTGCGGTACGTGTCGGTATCGCTGCGCTTTGCCTATGGACAATGGCCGCACTGAGCAAGCGCCGTCACACAGAAGACAAACCACCACTAACTCGCCAACTGGTGTTTCAAATCGCTATCAGCGGCGCGCTAGGTATGGGGCTAGGCATGACGCTATTACTGTACGGCCTAAAGGGGGGCGATGCAGGCGTTATATCAACCCTTTCCTCTGCCTCACCTGTACTCGTGCTACCTATCCTTTGGTATCTGACGAAAAAGGCCCCCTCGCCCAGTGCGTGGATTGGTGCAGCATTGGTTCTGGTTGGCTCTGGAGTGCTTTTTACTGTCGATATATAGCGGCTATTACACAAGCAGCGGATATGGGCCACAGCCCTTTAAGACGCTTAACCGGGACTGTGCAGCAGCCACAAAGAGATCTATTGTCCTAAAAAGTCAGGGGGAATGCTGATGGTACGCCAATGTGATGCACCTGCCTTTCGCCCCTCAAT
>JBMZCU010000342.1:0-3683 GCA_049613705.1 Pseudomonadales bacterium
TGCTGTCGGCCAAAAATTGATCGAGTACGCCGCCGATCTGGGTGCGCAGGTAGAAGTCATCCCCGTCGCTCCCTTTGTTGACATGGACACCAAAGGTAACGAGACGGCTCACCCTATGGGCGATGCCGTACGCCTGACGAAGCGCCCAGACGCTGCGCTACAAATCTTTCTGTGCGGCCACCTCGATACTGTTTTCCCTGTCGACTGTGCTTTTCAAAAAACACAGTGGCTCGACGAAAATACTCTCAATGGCCCGGGGGTCGCAGACCTCAAAGGCGGTTTAATCGTTATGTTCAAAGCGCTGCAAGCGCTAGAGCGCAGCCCTTGGGCTGAGAATATCGGTTGGCAAATTCTGCTGAATCCCGATGAGGAAATCGGTTCACGCGGCTCTGCGCCACTGATTGCAGAGGCGGCGAAGAAAGTAGATTTAGGCATGATTTACGAACCCAGCTTCCCCGACGGCAACTTCGCTGGCGCCCGTAAAGGCAGTGGCAACTTCAGTGTTATCACCCGTGGTAAAACCGCTCACGCCGGGCGCGAACACCATTTGGGCCGCAACGCCATCCGCGCGATGGCAGACTTCATCAGCGCTTTGGACGATCTCAACGGCCAGCGCCCCGGGGTCACTATTAACCCGGCACTGGTTGAAGGTGGTGGTGCGAATAACGTCGTACCCGACATGTGCCTCTCGCGTTTTAACATCCGCTTGGAGCGCCCTGAAGACGAGCAGTGGTGCCTGGACAACATCCAAGTAATTCTCGATCAGATCAACGCCCGCGACGGTATCAGTATCGAACTGCACGGCCACTTTGGCCGCAAACCTAAAGTACTGACCCGCGCCAATGAAAAACTCTTTGAGTGGGCTTGCCAGTGCGGCAGTTCTCTTGGGTTGGACCTAACCTGGCTGCCAACAGGCGGCTGCTGCGATGGCAACAACTTAGCGGAGGCTGGCATTCCCAATATAGATACTTTAGGTGTACAAGGTGGAAAAATTCACTCCTTTGACGAGTATGTCAATGTAGACAGCTTCACCGTGCGCGCCAAGCTATCAGCTATGCTGCTGATGAAATTAGCCAGTGCCGAAGACCTGAGCTGGCTCAAAGATACGAGCGTTCGCTAAACGATGTTACTGGTACGCCCCGCTCGCTTTAGCGATCTGCCGGAGATAGAGCAGCTCTCGATATATGCCGGCAGCAGCATGACGACACTCCCGAATAATCGCGACCACCTCGCCGAGTTGATCAACGCTACCTCCAGCGCGCTGCAGCAAGATGTTTGGCGCCCTGGGGCGGAGAGTTACCACTTTGTGCTCGAAGATACCCTGAATCAACAGGTCCTGGGCATTGCAGGTATCGAAGCGTGCGTCGGAAAACGCAGCCCGTTTTACAGCTATCGCTGCGACGAATTAGAACATCACTCCAGCGCGTTGCAAATTCACAGCTGTGTACCGACGCTGCACTTGTGTCGCGATTATGAAGGCCATTCCAGGCTGTTTACGTTTTATATACGGCCAGATGCCTACGCCCAATATCAGCTAGAGCTACTCTCGCTGTCGCGCCTGCTCTTCATTGCCTCACAGCGTGAGCGTTTTAGTGAGAACATCTTAGTAGAGTTGCAGGGAGCGCGGGATGAACAGCAGCAATCACCCTTTTGGCAAGCTTTGGGGCGACATTTTTACAATATGGATTTGCACCGCGCCAACTACCTCACGGGGATTAATGACAAAGGTTTTATCGCCGATTTGATGCCGCGCCACCCAGTTTATGTGCCCTTGCTTACCGAGAGTGCGCAGCAGGCAATTGGTCAACTGCGCCCCGATCGGTACGAGATCGCTGAGCTGCTCGAGCAGCAGGGCTTCGCGCGTAATAACTACGTTAGCATCTTCGATGCAGGACCGACGTTTGAAGCGGCCACGCAAACGCTAGCCACAATACGTGACTGCCAACAACTGCGCCCCGACATCGGCAGTAAACTCGCCGAACAAGGACAAATGTGCATTGTTAGTAATGAAAAATTACTGGATTTTCGCGCTATTTTAGTGGCGACTGATCCACAAAAGCCAAGACTCACGGCCGATCAAGCCCAGATGCTCAAGCTCGAAGAGGAAGACCCGATCAACCTCTACGCACTGCAGCACGAGCCAATGATCTGAGCCGAGCGCCACGCACAGTGTGCGGCTAAACAACCCGAGAGCCAGCTCTCACAACACAAGAGATAAGACTTATGATGGTAATTCGCCCTATTGAATCGCGCGATGCCGAGGCCCTGCGCGAGCTCGCCAGGATCACTGGCGCTGGCTTTACCTCGCTGCAAGACAACGATGAACAAGTCGCTGGTAAGTTGGCCGCAGCGCTGGCAGCGTTCACCCAAGAGCAGTCACAAAAAGAGGCGCTGTATCTCTTTGTACTCGAGGATCTTGACGCGCAATGCATTGCAGGCATCTGCGGTATTGAGTCGGCGGTCGGTCTCTCTGAGCCCTGGTACAACTATCGAGTGGGTACTATGGTGCACGCCTCGCGCGAACTGGATGTCTACAACCAGATGCACACGCTGACGATCAGTAACGATCACACGGGTTACTCAGAGCTGTGCACCCTCTTCCTGCACCCGGACTACCGCCACTCGCGCAACGGCCACTTGTTATCCAAGTCGCGCTTTTTGTTTCTCGCCGAGTTTCCGCAGCTGTTCAACGAGAAGATCATCGCCGAGATGCGCGGCTTCTCAGACAAAGACGGCGTCTCCCCTTTCTGGGAGGGACTGGGCAAACACTTTTTCTCGGTCGATTTCCCGACAGCCGACCGCATGTCGTCGATCGATAAAGCGTTTATCGCAGAGCTGATGCCCAAATACACGCTTTACACCAACCTGCTGCCCAAGAGTGCACAGGAAGTCATTGGTACAACGCACGAGAATACCCTGCCGGCACGTAAGCTACTCGAGCGCGAGGGCATGCGTTTTGGCAACTATGTCGATATCTTCGACGGTGGACCGACACTCGAGGGCAATATTGGCGATCTGCGCGCCGTCAAAGAGAGTCACTACGCCAAAGTACTTATCGATGACAGCAACCCGCCAGACGGCGAGCTGCACTTAATCAGCACGACCCAATTCGAGCAATTCCGCTGCGTTATGAGCCCCGTTGTCGATGCCGGGCGCAACGTCATTTCAATTGACAGTAAAACCGCTGCTGCGCTCGAAGTTCGCGAGGGCGCAACAGTGCGTATCGTTCCACTACTGGCTAACAAAAGGTAATCACTATGTCGAATTCACTCTACATCAACGGACAGTGGCTGGCAGGCGAAGGCCAGTCCCTCACCTCTTTGAACCCAGCTCTGGGTGAGGCTATCTGGCAAGGACACGCAGCCAGTTCAGCACAAGTTGAACAAGCCATTAAGGCAGCGCGTGGCGCAGCTGGCAGCTGGGCGCAGACACCGCTGGCCGAGCGCCAGGCGATTGTCGAGCGTTTCGGCAAGCTATTGGTCGACAATAAAGAGCCAATGGCACGCTTGATTGCCGAGGAAACCGGTAAGCCCCTATGGGAAACCTTGACGGAAGCCGCTGCAATGGCTGGAAAAATCGCCATTTCGGTGAAAGCCAATCAGGAGCGCACCGGCGACAGCGAAACGGACCTCGGCGCCGCACGCAGTGCACTGCGCCACAAACCACATGGTGTCGTCGCAGTC
>JBMZCU010000343.1:0-3633 GCA_049613705.1 Pseudomonadales bacterium
AGTAGGCGCCGCCACTGCTACTAGCGCCGCCTGCAGCATTGCTTGTGCCTGAGTTTGCACTTGAGCTGTTAGCGCTCGCCGCAGCTTTTGGCGGCAGATAGCGGTTGAGATCTATCACGTCGCCTTTGAGGTTAAAGGCGGCGCGCCCTGTGAGCAGTGCGTAGCTGGCGCTGCCGGCAATCACAGTGTCGTCGACATTGATCACTAACCCTTGCAAATCAAGCTGAGCGAGGTTGCCCGCAAGTTTAGTCTGCAAAGAAATATTGCGTAGCGCGCTGTCATCACCGGTGACGATAGGCGCAAGTCCCAGCTCGTTCATCAGCGCTTTGAGATCGAAGCTGGCAACTTGGAGTGCCCCATCGAGTTTGGGGTTGGTAAAATGCTCCAGTGCCAGCTGCCCGCTGACTTGCGCGCCGGCGGCTGCAAGACTTAAATTGTCGATGCGCACCTTCTGTGCGGCTAGATCGGCACTCAAATCAGCGGCGAGAGTGAGCTCGATGCGCTTGTCTGTCGTCACGGTAAACTTACCGTCAAGCTGCTTTATCTGGTAGTGCTGTGCAGCCAAGTTTAAATCGAAGTTGGCGCCAATATCGACGCTTGCAGAGAGTATTTGCTTCTGCCCTTGGCGGGTCAGTGCGTTGAAGGAGAGCTCCGCGCTAAAAGGCTGGCCTAAGACTACACGGCCAGTGGTCAGGTTGAGTGCGTTAATCTCTGCACTGCTATTGCCGGGAATATCGCTGTAGCGCACTTTGGCATCGCTCAGGATGATGCTCTGAATATCTATCTTGAGCGCTGAACCGCTAGGTTGTGAGTCCGCTGGGGAGTCTGAGCCCTGTGCTCCAGACTCGTCTTGCGATGCGGCGCTCGCCGCTTCCCAGTTGGTTGTGCCGTCGGCGGCTTTTTGCAAGTTCAGATCGAGTCCGGCCACTGTGATGGTTTGCATCTCGACCGCGCCGGAGAACAGCGGTGCGACTTTGACCGAGACTTGAGCAGCGGAAAGTTTAGCTAAGGTTGGACGCCCGGGGTAAGTCGCTTCGATGTCGGCTATCTTAAGCCCGACCCAGGGGAAGACTGACCAACCGATATCACCTTTAATTGACAACTCTATGCCCGCTTGGTCGAGCGCCGTTTGGCGAATCTGTGCCTTGTAATCATTCGGATCGATAAAAAGGCCTAAAATGACACCGCCTGCAACGAGTAATACGGCGATAGTGGCGATCAGGCCTGCGAAGATTTTGACGAGCTTTTTCATCTGGACTCCTTTCCTGGAAGCGACAGGGGCAGCGCAGGCGCCGATTCAATTGGCGCAATCGCTATCCCGATAGAAAACGTCGCTATTTTGACATGCTTGCGCGGGAAATGCTCGTCTGTTCAGTTCTGAGTTAACTGAAAAGCGTGAAAAAGTGCAACTCACCGCAAGCCTAAGGTCGGTTAACAAGTGTTTATTTGGCGCTATTTGACTGTTGCTAGCGCGGTACAAAAGCTATACTAAGCGCCCAAAAATAATTGGCGGTGCAGCTTGAATAGCGTTGAGCTGGCCGCTGTGACAAAACAGTGGAGAACGTTATGTCTGATCGCGTGGCAACGGTTAATCGTGAAACATCAGAGACCCAGATTACAGTTAAACTGAATTTGGATGGCACCGGCGTATTTGTCGCCGATACTGGTGTGCCTTTTCTCGAGCATATGATGGATCAGATCGCACGCCACGGCTTGATCGACCTAGAGATCGAAGCGAACGGAGATGTCTATATCGATGACCATCACACGGTTGAGGATATCGGTATCACTCTTGGACAGGCGTTTAAAGAAGCGGTTGGCGATAAAACAGGTATCACGCGCTACGGGCACGCCTATGTGCCGCTAGATGAGGCGCTCTCTCGCGTGGTGATCGATTTTTCCGGCCGCCCGGGCCTTAGTTTCAATTGTGAGTTCACCCGTGCCACCATTGGTCGACTCGATACTCAGCTGTTCTGGGAATTCTTCCAAGGGTTCGTTAATCACGCTGGTGTGACACTGCACATCGATAATATCAAAGGCTTTAACGCACACCACCAGGCGGAAACTATCTTTAAAGCATTTGGCCGCGCGCTGCGCATGGCGCTTGAAATTGACCAGCGCGCTGCAGATATGATGCCCTCGACTAAGGGAACGCTATCAGCATGAGCAGCGTAGCAGTTATCGACTACGGCATGGGCAATCTGCACTCTGTGGCTAAAGCCTTAGAGCATGTGATGCCCAATGTCGATGTCAGAGTGACAGGTGATCCCTCAATTATTGCCGACAGCGATCGAGTGATACTGCCAGGTGTCGGGGCGATTCGCGACTGTGTTGCACAAATGCTAGCGCAGGGCGTAGATCGTGAAGTGGCTCAAGCACTGCAAAGCGGTAAGCCTTTTCTGGGGATTTGTGTCGGTTATCAGGCGCTGATGCAGCACTCAGAAGAAAATGGCGGTGTAGACTGCTTGGGTGTCTACCCAGGAGAAGTCAAGCAGTTCGCCGATGGTATGGTTGAAGCGGGGGAGCGCCTCAAAGTACCGCACATGGGGTGGAACCGTGTAGAGCAAACTCTCGATCATCCACTGTGGCACAAGATTGACAATCACAGCCGTTTTTATTTTGTGCACAGCTATTACGTGAAAGCTCAGCACACTCACCAGGTGGCTGGTAAGTGTCACTACGGTGTAGATTGCGATGTAGCCCTGAGCGACAAAAACAGCTTTGCTGTGCAGTTCCATCCCGAGAAAAGCCATACAGCGGGTCTGCAACTGCTTACAAACTTTTTAAACTGGGATGGCAAACTGTGATAGGGGAGTACTGAATGGGATTGGCAAAACGTATTATCCCCTGCTTGGATGTTGAGAATGGGCGCGTTGTAAAAGGTGTGCAGTTCCTTGATATTCGAGATGCAGGGGACCCGGTAGAAGTCGCTAAGCGCTATGACGAGCAAGGCGCTGATGAGGTGATCTTCCTCGATATTACGGCGACTCACGAAGGTCGCGATACTATGGTGCACACCGTAGAGAAGATGGCTTCGCAAGTCTTTATTCCCCTCACGGTAGGCGGGGGCATCAAAAGCTGTGATGATATCCGTGCGATGCTCAACGCCGGTGCCGATAAGGTCTCTATTAACAGTGCGGCGATTTACAACCCGGAGTTTGTCCGCGAGGCGGCGCAGCGCTTTGGCTCCCAGTGTATTGTCGTTGCAATAGATGCCAAAAAGGTAGCGACAGACAGCGGAGAAGATCGCTGGGAAATTTTTACCCACGGTGGGCGCAAGCCAACAGGGATCGAAGCGGTTGAGTGGGCTAAAAAAATGGTTGCACTCGGAGCGGGAGAAATCCTGCTGACGTCGATGGATCAGGATGGCGTGAAAAATGGCTACGATCTCGGGGTGACACGTGCAATTGCCGATGCGGTCAACGTGCCTATTATTGCTTCCGGGGGTGTTGGCAACTTGCAGCACATGGCTGATGGCGTGATAAAAGGTGGCGCCGATGCCGTGTTGGCAGCATCTATTTTCCACTTTGGCGAATACAGCGTGCCGCAGGCGAAAGAATACCTGCAACAACAAGGTATAGAAGTACGTCTATAGCAGGGCGCTATCTGCAGCACTATCTGTGTTACGCGGGG
>JBMZCU010000344.1:0-3630 GCA_049613705.1 Pseudomonadales bacterium
GCGCACCGTGAAACGCCGGGTATTTATCGTGAGGTGCTGCCGGCTTGGGCTGATCAAAACCTGTTGAGTCTGTGCCAGCAGATCAGATCACCGCTGTTTTTTGCCCATGTACGCGCCTCTACAGGGACCTTTACTAGTCGTGCCAACTGTCACCCTTTTAGCTTTGCCAATTGGATGTTCATGCACAATGGGCAGATTGCCCAGTACGAGCGTATCAGGCGCGATATAGAGGCCTGGATTCCAGATGAGCAGTACGCGAATCGTGAGGGCACAACTGACAGCGAGGCGCTTTTCTTGGCGCTCTTCTCCATGGGGATACAGGAAGATCCCGTGGCTGCGGTCTCTGAGCTTTGCACGCGCGTCAATAAATTAATGCAGGAAAAAGGAATAACGGGTGCGTTCCGCTTTACGGCGACCTTGAGTGACGGTCAGAGCATTTATGCGTTTCGCTATTCGTCAGACTGCCGCGCGCCGACCCTTTATTATCGTCAGGATGGCAAGGGGATGGTTCTCGCTTCTGAGCCGCTAGATGTGTCCACGGGGTGTTGGGTGGAAGTTGAGCCCAGTGCAGGTGTGCGTATTGATAACGCGGGGAAAATGACAGACTTTTCAATGTCTGTGCCAGAATGTGAAGAAAGTCACTGAACATACTTTATAACTATAAGAGTTTAATACGAGCAGTTAGCTTCCACTGAGATATCTAACTGCTGAGTTTGTTTTGAATGATAATACGTATTGTTTGTTCTTTTAATGTTTAAATAATGCTGCAAATAAACAGGGCGTAATAAAATAAACTCACACAGCGATTTAAATTATATAAGTTGACGCGTTAATACAGCTTATGTGCAATAATTTCCCAGACCATAATTGTTAATATAGCATTCATAAATACAAAGAGACTCGCCTGTTAACCTAGTGCTGATCTTAAGTGGCTATGGTCTTGAGGCAGTTTAACGCCGAGCTTTATTCACACTTACATGCAATTGAGCCCAAGTGCACTAATTGGTTGTAAACTATACAAAATATCGGTGTTTTGTGAAAAGTTGTACACCCTTTGTACAGCGCGGTAAAAAAAGTGAAATAAAGCTTTTTTAGCTATTGCGCATTCAAAAACCCTGCGTATAATACGCAGCACTTCTTCAGGAGGACTATAGCTCAGTTGGTTAGAGCGCTACCTTGACATGGTAGAGGTCGGCAGTTCGAATCTGCCTAGTCCTACCAATCTTAGTTTCGCTAAGATTGAATTTCTTCTTTACCCTTTCTATTTATACTCGCCACTGGCAGCTTAATCGTAAAGCAAGTGCCACAATTAACTTCACTTGTTACTTCAATACTTCCGCCGTGATCTTGAATAATGCCGTAGGAAATAGACAGACCTAAACCGCTTCCTTCACCGACAGGCTTGGTGGTGTAAAAGGGCTCAAAAATGTGGGGTAAGGTTGCTGCATCTATGCCTTTGCCATTATCTGTGATGCTCAGCCACACCCATTGTGCGTCGCTGCCTGTGGCAATGGTGATTTGGCCGTCGCGCTCTATAGCTTGACCCGCATTGATCAGGAAGTTCAAGATAACTTGGTTGAGTTGGCTGACACTGAGGTCTATCTCAGGTAAGGGGGATAGCTCACAGTGTATCTGGCAGTGGTATTTAAGTTGGTTCTGCGCGATTTTCAATGTGCTCTCAACGCATTTATTGAGGTCGTACGCAATGTACGCTTCCTGTTGCTCAAAGTGCGAGAACTCCTTTAACCCCTTTACAATATCTTTGATTTTGAGTGAGCCGGCGCGGGTGTCGGTGAGTAACTGTTGTATATCCTCGTCGATAAAGGCGATGTCCAATTCCTCTTCCAGTGCGCTCAGTTGCGCTTGCTCTCGATAGGCACGCAGTAAGCGCTGATAGCTGTCCAAGTAATCGCGCAGCGTATCCAAATTGCTGATCATGTAGCTCATCGGGTTGTTTATCTCGTGAGCGACCCCTGCGGCTAAAACACCGAGGGAGGCCATTTTTTCAGAGTGCAGTAACTGTGCCTGTGCGGTCTTGATTTCGCTATTGGCTTTCGTCAGTTGGCGGTTGCGCTTTTCTAGTAGCTCAGTGCGCCGCTCGACTTGCTGTTCAAGAGAGCTGTTGAGCTCTTTTAATGCAAGCTCTGCCGCCTGCCTGCGCGCGCGCGCGCGTTTGAGGTTATCGGCCATCAAATTGAAAGAGTGGGCAACCTCCGCCAGTTCATCACTGCCCTTAACGGGGACGTTGATATCGTAATCACCTTTGGAAATGGCTTTAGCCGCGGCGGTCATGCTCTTGAGTTGTGATGTGAGATAGCTGCCAAGGATAAAAGAGAACAGGGCAACGAGCGCCATTTCTATCACGCTGATTACCGCAGAGCGCCGCTCCGCCTCGTTGATTACTGCTACGATTGGGGCGATATTCAATCCGATTTCGACCCGCCCGTATAGCTCACCCGCCTCCTCAATGTTCGCATAGGTATCATAGATGCCATCGAGTGCATCTTCTGCGAGCCTATCGGCGACAAAGGGACGCTGCAGGATCTGTGCATCGCCACCGTGGGCGAAGGCTTCTCCCAGCGGGCCCAGTACTCTGGCATAGCTGAGCTCTGGGTTTTTAAGCACTTCATCGACGAAGGATTCGAGCGAGGCCAAGTCATAAGAGAGCACTGCATCTTTGGTCGTTGTTGCAAAGAGCGCGGCAGTGGTTTGGGCGTGCTTGGTCAAAGCGTCGTAGTTTGAACTGCGCAGGTAATCCAGCGTCATGCTGACCAGCAATAACAACAGCAGGGCCTCGATCAGCGCGATGCCCAGGATGGTTTTAAGTTTAAATGACACGGCGGTTCTACTGCTCTTCTGGCGCGTTGAGGAGGTGGTCTAACAAGGTGATATTTAGCTGGCGCACATCATCCCAGTCACTGTCTTGAGCGGCACTTAGCTGCTTAAACTTAACACTTTGTAAAAGCGCTCTGCCGCGCTCGCTGTTGTGCATACCTAAGAGGGCAGCCAGCACCTTAGCTCTAGCGGCCTCATCGACTCTCGGATGCGCAGCCAGTGCGTGGGGCGTGTAGCCAGGTGTTGTCCAGAGAATGCGCAATTGGTCGCGCACTGCCGCTGGTGCGTTGTTAAACGTGCGTTTGACACCGCCTCCTGCCGGGAAGAAGCCTTTGGCGACCCCAAGGTAGACCGAATCGTGGGAGGATACGTACTTAGGGGTGATATCGAGTGCATCGTCGCGCATCTTTGCGCGCGGGATAACACTGGCGGCGAAAGCTGCCGGTGCCGGAAATGCGAGGGTCTGTGCGCGCAACTGACTGATATCTGTGATGTCGCTATCGCGCTTAACCACTACGATGCCTTTGATTCGCTTGTCGCGCTCTCTGGCCAGCGGTAAGTAGCCAGGGCGTTGGCTAAACACCGTATAGTGGTAGGGATTCATATAGGCGAGGTCGTATTCGCCCGCCAGTAGACGGCGCTCGAATGTTGGAATGTCTTTCGCCGTTTTAAAGCTGATGTGAAACCCTGTCTGCTCGCTGAGGTACTGGCTGATAGGGGTCCAGCGCTGAGCCAATACTTTGGCAGATTGTTGCGGCACTATCCCCAGTGTCAGATTCTGGCCGTGCAGCAACG
>JBMZCU010000345.1:0-3615 GCA_049613705.1 Pseudomonadales bacterium
CGAACATTTTTCCCTCTTCGAAGAACTCATCACCCATATCCGATACAGGTACAGTGACGTGATGCTCTTTACCTTTTGAATCCGTAAAGCGCATATCCAACCACTTGGCGTTATGCTCTTCAATAAGCTGCATTGTCTTAGACATGATGTCTTCTCCAAATAAAAGTGCCGACCCGTTGCCAGCGATGAAAATAAAAAACTTGGTCTGCCTTAAAGCAAGCGCTGTGCCAAAAAATCAAAACACCGTATGACGCCTGTTGCGCCCACCTTGAGAACAAAACGAGCACCACTTTAATGCACCCAAACAAGATACGCACCTTTTTAGTGCAAACTCTTCGAAATTAGCCAATACAGGCTGCACTATGGCTGCACACTTATGTATCAAGCCCCCTTCATCACACGAAAAAAGCGCAGTTAAACTCTGCCATAGCGCCAAAAAACCAACTGAAACCTCAACACATTGCGCAAAGGCTAAAAAAACCAACACTCGAACCGCGCACCATGTATAATATGCCGCATTTTTCGCACGCTGGGCGCATAGACGCCGAGCGAGTTCTCGCAGCGCGAACCTGCTGCTTAAACTGGGAATTCACTGTTTCCTAACGCATAGGCTAATACACACAATGGCTAAAGATATTAACAAGTTGCGCAATATTGCGATCATTGCGCACGTCGACCACGGCAAAACTACCCTGGTTGACAAACTGCTCGAGCAATCTGGCACTTTGGATCGTCGCAACTCTGGTGAGGAGCGAATCATGGACTCCAACGACCAGGAGCGTGAGCGCGGTATTACTATTTTGGCTAAAAACACTGCCATTGAGTGGAACGATTACCACATCAACATCGTCGACACCCCCGGTCACGCTGACTTTGGCGGTGAAGTTGAGCGCGTGCTCTCCATGGTCGATTGCGTATTGCTATTAGTAGATGCAGTAGATGGCCCGATGCCACAAACTCGCTTCGTTACTAAGAAAGCGTTCGAAAAAGGGCTCAACCCCATCGTTGTGGTTAACAAAGTTGACCGCCCAGGCGCTGATCCAGACAACGCTGTAGACCTTGTGTTTGATCTTTTTGACAGCCTAGGCGCCACCGACGAGCAGCTTGAATTCCCGATCGTTTTCGCCTCAGCGCTAAATGGCATTGCCGGCCTTGAACACACAGACATGGCCGAGGATATGACGCCGCTGTTTGAAACGATTGTCGAGCAAGTTGCACCGCCAAAAGTTGACGTCGACGGTCCTTTCCAGATGCAAGTATCGGCACTGGATTACAACAGCTATGTTGGAGTTATCGGTGTTGGCCGCGTCAAGCGCGGTTCGGTTAACCTCAACCAATCCGTGCGTGTTATTGCCGCCGATGGCAGTGAGCGCAGCGGACGCGTACAGAAAATCATGGGCCACTTGGGCCTTGAGCGTATCGATGTCGAGAGTGCACACGCTGGCGACATCATCTGTGTCACAGGCATCGACAAACTCAACATCTCTGACACTCTGTGTGATCCAGAGCACGTTGAAGCACTGCCTGCACTGAGTGTTGATGAGCCGACAGTTTCTATGACCTTTATGGTCAACGACTCTCCATTTGCAGGTCAAGACGGCAAGTTCGTCACCAGCCGCAATATCAAAGACCGCCTTGATCGCGAGCTTATTCACAACGTTGCACTGCGTGTTGAGCCAGGTGATTCACCAGAGAAGTTCATCGTTTCAGGCCGTGGTGAATTGCACTTGTCTGTACTGATAGAGACAATGCGCCGCGAAGGTTTTGAGCTGGGTGTATCGCGTCCAGAAGTTATTCAGCGCATGGTAGATGGTGAAATCCAAGAACCCTTTGAAGAAGTGGTCATCGATGTAGAAGAGCAGCACCAAGGCTCTATCATTGAAGAGTTGAGCGGCCGCAAGGGCGACATGACCAACATGGAAGTAGACGGCGATCGCATCCGCATGACATTTATTATGCCATCGCGCGGCATGATCGGCTTCAGAAGTAAGTTCCTGACAATGACATCAGGTACTGGCATCATGACATCAGTTTTCGACCACTACGGCCCCGTCAAGCAAGGTGAAGTGGTATTCCGCAAAAACGGCGTATTGGTATCTATGGTTGCGGGTAAAGTATTGGGCTACTCACTGTTCACGCTACAAGAGCGCGGTCGCCTGTTCGCGACGCCAAACATCGAAGTCTATGAAGGCATGCTGCTGGGTATTCACTCGCGCAACAACGATTTGGCTGTCAACCCTATCAAGGGCAAGCAACTGACAAACGTACGTGCCTCAGGTACCGATGAAAACATCCAGCTGACACCGCCAATCAAGTTCACACTTGAGCAGGCACTGGATTTCATCGAAGATGATGAACTGGTAGAAGTAACGCCGAATCACATCCGTATGCGTAAGAAACTGCTCACTGAAAACGAGCGCAAACGCGCATCGCGCGCTGCCAAATAAGGCAACGATAGCCGCTGCCTGAGTGCAGCGGCTTTACTCCCCTCAAAAAATGCGCTTATTTAGCATCTAATTGCCAGGCATCAACCCAAGCCTGCTGCTCATCTTCCAAATACGCCTGTTCCAAATACTCCTGCGCCCATGCATGTTGCTTCGCTAAATAATTGAGCACAACGATCGCTGTTACTTTCGCCGCCTCGACCTCACTCCACATTGTCGTACTCAGACAGCGCCAGTGATTGGCATCCATTTTCTTTGGCTTGGCCAGTGCGCTTTCACAGGCCTCACAGATCATCAGGCAGTGTGCGATATCTGGCTCCTTTGGCACGGGAGAGACCTCAAAGATACTCAGCGAAACACCCGCGCTTGCACACAGTTCGCAGTGTGCGGCGCAGCGGCGCACCAATTCCTTGCCAAAGTAGTTAAGGTTTTCATGGCGCTCACTGTGCTTACCGTGTTTTTTCGACATTATTTATTCCTACAAAAAAGATCCGCCAAGTATAGTGGTTTGCGTTACATAAAGCTCAGGGAAGCTTGGGGCAGGCAAAAAAAAGGGATGACCGTAAGGCCATCCCCAGTGTTGGAAGCACAACCAACAAGGTCATGAAGACATCTGATAGAGGAGTTACATGAAACAATGGAACCTTAACCCAACACACTGATTTGCCGAGTAATACCTACTGCTCAATAGGGTCGCTCACCCTTACTTACACCTTAACAGCCAAACCAAAAATGTAGATAAGAAATTTTCTGAGTTTTTATAGTATCAGCCTGATCATCTAGTTATTTTTCATTCACCTAGTGCAAAGCTATCGGCATCTAAATGCGCCGGAAACTTCGCCCTAAACTGCGCCAGTGAGACACGATCCAATTCGAGGCGTGCAACCTGAGCTCTATCGCGCGCATCGTGTAGCAACTCCCCTTTAAAGTCGGCCACCAGAGAATCACCGCTGTAAACTAAGCCATTGCCATCGCTGCCAATGCGATTCACACCTACACAGTAGGCAAGGTTTTCAATCGCCCTGGCTTGCAACAAAGTACGCCAGGGGTGGCTGCGCACCTGAGGCCAGTTTGCTACATAAATCGCGAGGTCGTAGTCATCGCTGTTTCGAGAGAACACAGGAAAGCGCAAGTCGTAGCACACTTGAGGTAAAATTTTCCAGCCGCGGTA
>JBMZCU010000346.1:0-3609 GCA_049613705.1 Pseudomonadales bacterium
CCACAGACAAAAAAAGAGCTTAAAGCAGTGAGCGGGGAAAGTGAAGGGGCTCAGGAAAGGGCGACATTTGCCGCGACCACTGGCCGCGGCAAATGCGAATAGAAGATTACTCTTCTACTGTGGCGATTAAGCTAGCATTGCCGCCCGCCGCTGTCGTATCGACACACAGATGGCGCTCTAGAATGTAGCGCTCGCCCGTCGTCTCTGTAATCAACGGCAGCAGGACACCGCTGCGTGCGGCCAGCGCGATGCGCATTGCCTTGAGCGTTTCGCGGGGAGCAAAACTCACAACGGCGTCAAAGCCCTCGAGGTGTTGTAGGTCCTGCGCTTTTAGCGCGCCCTCGATCTGCTGTAGCGCTAACCCTTCGACAGCGCTGAAGTCGAGCGCGCTGGCGCCTTGGCAGATGATCAGCACCGCATTGCCCTGTGCTAGAGCTGCCAGCGCCTGGCGCTTGGCCGCGTCGGCGCTGGGGCCGAGGCAGAGGACGACACCGCGCGGCGCGCTGGAGAGCAAGTTCAGCTCGCCAGTTGGCCCGGGCATACTCTGCGTTTCGAACTGAGGCGTCTGCGCAGAGAAGGCGGCCTTTAGCTTGTCGCCCAAGTCTTGGGCGATAGTGCGCGCGCGCTGTGGCAGCAGAGCGTCTATGGCCTGCTGTACCTGTGCACTAGCGAGATACTGGCCGCTGCTCTGAGACTGTTCCTGCTCTTCGCGCGGTCTGAGGAAGCGTTTGACATAGTGCGGCCCGCCCGCTTTTGGCCCCGTGCCGGAGAGACCTTCGCCACCGAAGGGCTGAGAGCCTACGACAGCGCCAATTTGGTTGCGGTTGACGTAGCAGTTGCCCGCGTTAACCGCTTGCACGACCTGTTCCACACGCTGATCAACCCGGGTATGCAGGCCAAATGTCAGGCCGTAGCCTGTGGCGTTGATATCGGCGACAACGCGATCGAGCTCGGCGGCTTTAAAAGTGGCGACGTGTAGCACAGGGCCAAAGATTTCCTCGGTCAACTCGTGGATTCCCTCGATAGCGATTACAGTCGGTGCGACGTAGCGCCCCTCTTGCGGGGTCTCGAGCGCCTTGAGAATTCTACCGCGCGCGGCGTACTTGGCGCAGTGATCGTCGATCTTGGTCTTGGCGGTGTTGTCGATTACTGGGCCGACGTCTGTGCTCAGCAGCCAGGGATCGCCGACGCTAAGCTGGTCCATCGCACCGTAGAGCATTTCCAGCAGCGAGTCGGCGATGTCCTCTTGTAGATAGAGCACGCGCAGTGCCGAGCAGCGCTGGCCCGCGCTTTGGAAAGCGGAGGCCAATACGTCGCGTACAACCTGTTCAGGCAGCGCCGTGGAATCCACAATCATCGCATTGAGACCGCCTGTTTCGGCGATCAGCGGCGCATCGGGTGCCATGTTGGCGGCCATCTTGCGGTTGATGGTTTGTGCTGTGGCGGTGGAGCCAGTAAAGCAAACCCCGGCGATGCGGCTGTCACAGGTCAAGGTGGCACCGACGCTGGCACCGCTGCCGGGCAACAGTTGGATGGCGTTGCGCGGAATACCCGCTAAGTGCATCAGCTCTACTGCGCGCGCGGCAATAAGCACAGTTTGTTCGGCGGGCTTGGCAAGTACCGCATTACCGGCGGCCAGCGCGGCCAGAATTTGGCCTGAGAAAATCGCCAGCGGGAAGTTCCACGGCGAAATACAGGTAAAGACGCCGCGCGCCTGGCTTTCCTGGCAATCTGTGAGTGCGCGCTCGGCGTAGAAGCGAGCGAAATCGACGGCTTCACGTACTTCACCAACAGCATCTAGCATGGTTTTACCCGCTTCACGGGTGGCCAGGGCAAAGAGCTCCTCGGCGTGCTCTTCGTAGAGATCGGCGAGGCGATTCAGGCAATCAGCACGGTGCTGTGCGCTGCACTGACTCCACTGTGCAAATCCTTGTTGAGCGCACTGCAGGGCTGTTTCGAGATCTTCGGCAGTCGCTTCAATGACTGTGCCCGGGCTGTCATGCGGGCGTGCGGGGTTGATGACTTGCAGTGGTGTGCTCCCTGTTGTGGGGGCGTCGATCAGCGGACGCGCATGCCACTGATGCTCGGCGAAGTCACTGCGCTTACGCTCGATGTCATCCATGGTGACACTGTCGGTTATATCCCAGCCGCGGGCGTTGACACGGTTGCCAGGGTAAATGGCGTGAGGCGCCGGAATGAGTTGGCTGGCAACGTTATTCCCCAGTGCCTGGACTGCGCTGATGGGATCTTTAGCGATGTCATCAGGGGCGATGCGGGTATCCACGATCTGGTTGACGAAAGAGCTGTTGGCGCCGTTCTCCAGCAGGCGGCGCACAAGGTAGGCCAGCAGATCTTGATGTGCGCCAACAGGTGCATAGATGCGACAGCGTGTCTGATTGTTGAGCAGGACTTGGTGGTGTAGAGATTCACCCATGCCGTGCAGACGTTGGAATTCAAAGCTGTCGTTAGAAATGTCCTTGGCTAGGTTTAGCACCGCTGACACTGTATGCGCGTTGTGGGTGGCGAACTGCGGGTAGATGCGATCGGTCATACCCAGCAGCTGTTTGGCGCAGCACAGGTAGGAGACGTCGGAGTTGATCTTACGGGTGTAAACCGGGTAGCCGGAAAGCCCCAGGACTTGAGCGCGCTTGATTTCGGCGTCCCAGTAAGCGCCTTTTACCAGGCGCACCATGATCTTGCGGTCGTACTTTTGCGCTAAAGTGTAGAGCCAGTCCAATACAAAGCGAGTGCGTGGGCCAAAGGCCTGTACTACCACACCTAAACCCGCCCAGCCCTCGAGTGATGGGTCGGCGAGCACAGACTCAATGACATCTAAAGAGAGATCTAAGCGGTCGGCCTCTTCAGCATCGATATTGAAGCCCATGTTGGCCGCTTTGGCCTGTTGAGCGAGGCTTAGCGTGCGCGGCACGAGTACATCCATCACGGCGTCGCGCTGCGGGTACTCGTAGCGGGCGTGTAGTGCAGAGAGCTTGACAGAAATACCGGGGTTGAGGCGGATATCCTGGTGCTTGCAAGCATTGCTCAAGCGGCCAATCGCCTGTGCGTAAGCGCTGTGGTAGCGCAGGGCGTCTGCATCGGTGCGCGCCGCTTCACCCAGCATGTCGTAAGAGTAGGTGTATCCTTGGTCTTCGAGTTTGGTGGCGCGTTTGCAGGCTTCGTCGATATCTCGGCCGAGTACGAACTGGCTGCCGAGCTCTTTCATCGCCTGGCCGACAGCACTGCGCACGACCGGTTCGCCGAGTTTTTTGATCAATGAGCGCACTGATTGTGTGATGCTCTTGCGCTCAGTGGGGGCCAGCAATTTACCTGTCATTAAAAGCGCCCAGGTAGAGGTGTTTATCTTCGATAAGGGCATCGATTGTGTAGGAATCGGGCACACGCAACATCGCTTCTGCTAGACACATGAGGGCGACGCCTTCCTTGGTTGTCAGCCCGTACTCGGCGAGGAATTTCTCCATCATAGAAGGCTTACCCAACTCGCGCACTTGGCTGACTAAAGCTGCAGCTTGTTTGGATATTTCCTCGCGCACGGGAAGTGCAATGTTGGCGCGCTCGATTAACTGGTGAATTGCCTGATATTCGTCAGCG
>JBMZCU010000347.1:0-3589 GCA_049613705.1 Pseudomonadales bacterium
CACCTAGAGGTGACCTACTAATGACAAGAACCGTGTATGCTTTTCCGATGTATACGGAAGAAATGAAGTTAACCGCGTGTCAGCGATTCCCTTGCGAGCAAAATCATAGTAACAATAATAAGAATGATTAGCAATTAGATTATGTGTTTATTTCTAATAATTTTGGACCGCGCAGGTTTACACTAGATACAAAAAACCCCGCGAGTGCGGGGCTGTATTTGCTATAAACGCTCTATCTCAGCACTGTCATTAACTTGATCGACAAAGGCCTGATAAATACGCTGGCCACTCTGGTTGGCCAACAAATTGCCAACCGCTTTGAGCTCTTGCTCTGAGAGCGATGACAGGTCTGGCTGAACGACTTTATCAACGATAACAATCGCCACATTCTTGTTTGCAAGGACGGTACTTGCAACGCTAGATTTACCTTCAGATGGGTGCGCTAATCTAAAGGCTTTTTGCACCACGGCCGGCGGCAATTGAGTATCCGCACGTGTCACGCCTTGCTGCTCAACTAACTCAAAATCTGCGGCCACTACGCTGGCATCACCTGTCGCTTTAATTTCAGCGATAGCCTGCGCTGCGCGCTTTTCAAGCTCACTGGCAGCCTTTGACTCCAGCAGCTCTTGACGCAGCTGCTCAGCAACTTCGTCGATCGCTAAAGCACGTACCGGGAAGTGCTCCTTAAGGTGTAGCACAACAGCATTGCCGTCATCGAGCTCAATTACTTTACTGTTGAGCTGCTCGTTGAGAACGTCTGTGCTGAACGCTTCACGCAACACTTTAGAGTTTTGTGTCAGTTCACTATCGCCACCGGTGTTAGCAAAAGGCTGTGTTGTTCGAATCGCCAAGTTAAGCTCTTCAGCCGGTTCCTGCAGGTCTGCTGAGGAGAATGATATATCCGTCAATTGCTCTAACACTTCGAGGTAGCGCTTTTCAGCATTGCGCTGAGTGACTTCAGAAACTAACTGGTCTTTAACATCCTCAAGTAACGGCGGTGCTGTCGCACGCACCTCTGTCACTTTAATCAGATGGTATCCACTCTCTGACTGTACAGCCTCGGAAACCGCACCTTCATCGAGTGCGTAAAGCGCATCTTCAAAAGCCTGCTCAAATGTACCGCGCTCTTGAACTCCTAGATCGCCGCCGTTTGCAGCAGAGCCAATATCATCGGAAAACTCTGCCGCAAGTGCTGCGAAATCTTCCCCTGCATCGATACGCGCTTTTAGCGTGTTGATTTTCTCAAGTGCAGCGGTGTCATCGAGCTCGTCACTCACTTCTATCAATATATGAGCCGCCGTACGCTGCTCTTGTGATTCGAAGCTGGCAACAAGCTGATCGTACTGCGCTTGAATATCCTCATCACTAACCGTGAGTGTCGCGGCAATATCCGACTGCTTGAGCATTAAATACTCAACCGTCACTTGCTCTTGTGTATTGAGTGTATTCTTGCGTGCTTCAAACAGCGTTTGAACTTCATCGTCGCTCACCGACACTAGCGACTTCACTTTATCGATTGGCAGCGCAAAGTAACGAACATCGCGCGTTTGACGATCTAAGCTCAGAACCTGTTTAACCTGGGATGGCAGCGCATAACTTGAAAGCGCATAACCGGCACGCTGCTGCTGGATCAACAAGTCTTTTTTAACCGTGTCTCGGTAGCTCTGACGTGTAAAACCTAAGTTGCGAATCGCAGCATCAAACTGCGCGACTGAAAAAGCACCGTCAGCTTGAAATTGCGGTGTCGCGGCAATAACGCGATCAACCATAGCATCTGAAACCAACATCTTATTCGCCGAAGCCGTCGTTAGCAGTGCCTTTTGCTCGATTAACGAATTAAGTACTAAACCACTGATAACCGCATCATCTAAGCTTGCAGGGTCTGCACTCTCGCCCATCTGTGCAAGAATTTGACGACGCTGTAGCTGGGTTGCTTGGTAGAGTTCAGCCTCAGATATTTCCTCGCCGTTGACCGTGGCCGGCGCGCCAGAGCCAGAGGACAGGCTCACAAGAGACTCAACTCCGAACAGGGCGAAAGTGATAGCGATGAAACCAACAATAATTTTGGCCACGATACCCTGGGAGTTATCTCGTATGCCTTGCAGCATAAATACACCTCGAAAAAGCTAAAAAAAAGGCGCATTCAAAGGAATACGCCTAGCGTTATATCAAAACTCACTTAAAAAATGTGTTTTAAATATTGGCGGAATGGACGGGACTCGAACCCGCGACCCCCTGCGTGACAGGCAGGTATTCTAACCAACTGAACTACCACTCCTTAAACTAACTACAGTCTTACTTGTTTACCGCGTCCTTCAGAGCCTTACCAGGCTTGAATGTTGGCAGAGTAGCAGCGGAAATCTCAATTGGTGCACCTGTTTGAGGGTTGCGACCAGTACGCGCAGCACGCTCTTTTACAGAAAATGTTCCAAAACCTACTAGAGCGACAGACTCACCTTTAGTCAACGCATCGGTGACAGCTTCCATTGTTGCGTCTAGCGCGCGTCCAGCAGCTGCTTTTGGAATGTCCGCTGATGCTGCAATTGCGTCAATTAATTCAGACTTGTTCACAGTGTTCCCCTTTATGATCGTATCAATTCTTTTGTAATTCTGTTATTTGGGTCAGTACAAATACCAAGACACTTTATACCAACTGTTAGAAAGGGGTGTCAAGCTCTGAACCCCCTATTCTAGCTAGTTTTCAGGCTAATGAGTATTTATTTGCCCGGCATCGCTTTTTGTAGATTTTTGCTCTGTTGTCGCCGCTTCATTTGTGATAGTGACGAAAGGCTCGGGTGTATATGTCAGTGCAATATCCAAAACTTCATCAATCCACTTAACGGGAATAATTTTAAGATCGGCTTTAATATTGTCTGGGATCTCTTTGAGATCACGCTTATTTTCATCGGGAATAACAACAGTCTTTATCCCACCGCGATGCGCGGCGAGTAACTTCTCTTTCAAACCGCCTATTGGAAGCACTTGACCGCGAAGTGTTATCTCTCCAGTCATTGCCACATCCGCCTTTACAGGTACACCCGAGAGCGCTGAGACAAGCGCTGTACACATGCCGATGCCAGCACTTGGACCATCTTTCGGCGTGGCGCCCTCTGGAACGTGAATGTGCACATCTTGCTTCTCGTGAAAATCAGGATCGATACCAAGCCCCTGGGCACGACTGCGCACAACGGTCATGGCCGCCTGGATGGACTCTTTCATCACATCGCCCAAGCTACCGGTTGTCACTTGACGCCCTTTGCCAGGCACTACTGTCGATTCAATGCTCAGGATATCACCACCTACCTGCGTCCATGCCAGGCCTGTTACTTGCCCAACGAGGTTTTCCTCTTCGGCTAAACCAAAGCTAAACTTGCGCACACCGCTGAAGTTTTCGATGTTTTCTGAGTTAACTGACAAGCCCTTTTCAACTTTCGCCAGCGCGATATCCTTCACTACCTTACGGCAGATTTTAGCAATTTCACGCTCCAAGCCACGCACACCGGCCTCACGTGTGTAATAGTGGATCAGATCCATAATGGCCTCATCCTCAATGCTCACCTCACCCGCTTTAAGGCCATGCTGCTTCAAT
>JBMZCU010000348.1:0-3586 GCA_049613705.1 Pseudomonadales bacterium
CCAGCCGCTGGGATTTAGTGCGCAAAGGCTTTAGGCGCGCGCTGGAGAGTTATCTGGTACTAGATATGGCGCTATGGCTCGAGGAGGCGGGCTATCACGCTGAAATTCATCAGTTTTGTGTGCGAGAGCTCACACCGCGTAACCTCTTGCTGCAGGCGTGGCGCTAGCCACATTTTTACGCAGCGCCCCGCTTGGCTTTTTCTGTTAAACTGCGCCCAATTACACCTTTATTCGAGCACCCCATGAAAGTACACTTTTTTTCCGAGTTGGCGCTTAGCCAGAGCACCTTAGATGACTTACAGCACTTAGGCTACGAGCAGCCAACGCCAATCCAAGCCCAGGCACTGCAGCCGATTCTCGAAGGTAAAGACCTGCAGGCCAAAGCGGAGACGGGTAGCGGCAAAACAGCGGCGTTCGGTATTCCCATCGTCGAGCATATCGATCTAGAACTGCTTGAACCGCAGGCCCTGATCATCGCGCCGACTCGCGAGCTGTGCAACCAAATCACCAGCGCGATTCGCAGCTTCGGCCGCTCTAAGGCAAATCTGCGCGTGGTCACCTTGTGCGGCGGTGTTTCCAAACAACCGCAACAAGATGCCTTAAAACAGGGCGTGCACATTGTGGTGGGTACTCCCGGGCGCATCAACGATCACTTAGAGCGTGAGCGCCTCGATTTAGACAGTATGCGCACGGTAGTACTCGATGAGGCCGATCGCATGCTCGACATGGGCTTTGCCCCGCAGATAGGCGATATCGTCAGCCATTTCCCCGAAGAGCACCAGACGCTCTTGTTCTCGGCAACATACGACCAAAACGCTCGCGAGCTGGCCAATGCAATTACCGACGATCCCGTTTTTGTCGAGATCGAGCCGCAGCAGACCACTGATAACCTCAAGCAGTGGCTGTGCCGCTGCAGCGACAGCAACCGCGAGCAGACGGTGCACGACTTGCTGGTCCAGTTCCAGTTCGAATCCAGCATCATCTTCTGCAACACCAAGAAGGGCTGTCAGGAGCTGCGCTCATACCTGCGCGGGCTGGGACACGCGGCCCACACCTTACACGGGGATTTGGAACAAACTGAGCGCGAGGATATTCTGGTCCAATTCGCCCATCGCAGCGCGACGATTCTGATCGCCACCGATGTGGCCGCACGCGGCTTGGATATCGAAGCGGTGCCCGGAGTTATCAACTACGATGTGCCCACAGACCCGTCCACTTACACCCACCGTATCGGGCGCACTGCACGCGCGGGCAACTCGGGCACGGCGATCACACTGTGTTCCAACAGTGAGAACCACCGCTGGGATCGCATCACTGAAACCCAGCAGGCCAATGCTGAGCCCCTGCTTAGTAAAGACAGCGGCGGCAAAAAACCCGCGTTCGCGCCCTACCGTACTCTGTGTGTCCTGGGTGGACGTAAAAACAAGCTGCGCGCCGGTGATATTCTCGGCGCCCTTACCCGCGACGACCTGCTGAGCCGCGAGCATATCGGCAAAATAGATATCATGGAAAATGTGAGTTACGCCGCCATCGACAACACCGTCACTAAGCTGGCGCTGGATCAAGTGCAAAAAGGCCGTATTAAAGGCAAGAAGTACCGCGCTAAGATTTTGAAGTAATCACCTCTCTAGGCTCCTTCAAAGCACGACACACCTTCGTGCGAAGGAGCCCAACATTTGCCTAGTTTGCCAGCCAAAACGCCTCTACCTTCTTGGCAAGTCCCGCCACCGTGACACAAACCCGAAAAATACTTATTGTGTTATACGAATGACTCTATATGATTGCCGCCGGGGAAAGGAACGCCCTGTGGTATTCCCTGCGCGAGCGCCCCTCCACATCACCTAACACTAAGGAAAGTTAAATGGACATAAACAGTCTACGCCACCCTAAAGAGAGCGTTTATCGCGCAATTTGTATGCTTGTCGGCGTCCTCATTTGGATCCCTCTTTTCATTGCACTCTTCATCTTTTTACCCGCTATCGCACTCTTATTGTGGATCTCACAAAAATTCTTCGAGGCCTCTGTTTACGGAAATGCCGTACATGTAAACAATGAGCAGTTTAAGGAGCTACACGCAATCAAAGTGGATTTATCCACTAGGCTTGGGCTGAAGAAAGCACCTGAGTTTTTTATTTTTAACTCGGATGGCGCGATGAACGCACTGGCAATCAAATTTCTCAATGGCAAATTCGTGCTGATGTTCAGTTCACTGGTTGATTTACTAAAGACACCGGATAACAAAAGCATTGAAATGGTGCTCGCTCACGAGCTTGCACACCACGCGGCAGGTCACACTGGGTTCTGGTTAAACCTGATCATCAAACCCGCTATGATAGTCCCCTTCTTAGGCGGCGCTTATCGCCGCTCTTGCGAGCTGACAGCCGATAGAATTGCCCTGGTGCTGATCAAAGACAAAGACGCTGCCACTAAGGCCCTCATCAAATTAGCATGCGGTAGCAGTGTGTTGGCACCGGATGTCGATACACGCACTTTCATCAATCAGGAGCAAGATGTACCCTCAATTGCCGGCTTTATCAACGAGATCTACTCAAGCCACCCTCGTATGACGAAGCGTATCAAAGAGATCGAAGCTTACGCACCGGCATAAGTTTACGTTTCAGCACTGAATGCCAGACACAAAAAAAGCCCTTTCGGGCTTTTTTAATGAACGCTGTGATTAGGCGATCTTAGCGTCTAGCTTGCCAGCTTCGTAGGCGCTGGCCATGTCTTCCAGGCTGATCGCTGTGATCTTGCTCGCCTGGCCCGCGGCGTTGAACGCCTCGTAGCGGTTGATGCAGATATCGCTCATCGCGGCGATTGTCTTGCTCAGGTATTTACGCGGATCGAACTCAGCTGGGTTCTCAGCCAGGAACTTGCGAATCGCACCGGTTGAAGCCAAACGCAAATCAGTATCGATATTGACCTTGCGCACGCCGTACTTAATACCTTCGACGATCTGCTCAACCGGCACACCGTAAGTCTCTGGGATCTCGCCGCCGAACTCGTTGATGATCGCCAACCACTCCTGAGGGACAGAAGAAGAGCCGTGCATTACAAGGTGCGTACCGGGGATGCGCTCGTTGATCGCCTTGATGCGGTCGATCGCCAGGATATCGCCCGTTGGTGGGCGCGTGAACTTGTAAGCACCGTGTGATGTACCACAGGCAATCGCCAGAGCATCAACTTGCGTCTTGGCAACGAAGTCAGCCGCTTCATCGGGATCTGTCAGCATCTGATCCATCGACAGTTTGCCCTCTGCGCCAACGCCGTCTTCTTCACCGGCTTCACCAGTTTCCAAAGAGCCCAGGCAACCTAGCTCACCTTCAACAGATACGCCACAGGCGTGCGCCATTTCAACCGTGCGGCGCGTGACGTCAACATTGTATTCGTAGGAAGCTGGCGTCTTGCCGTTTTCCATCAGTGAGCCGTCCATCATGACAGAGGAAAAGCCCATGGCAATTGAGCGCTGGCAAATCGCCGGTGATGTACCGTGATCTTGGTGCATGCATACAGGGATGTGTGGAAATTCAGCGACTGCCGCTAAAATCATGTGGCGCAGAAAGTTAGAGCCTGCGTACTTGCGCGC
>JBMZCU010000349.1:0-3583 GCA_049613705.1 Pseudomonadales bacterium
TGGACTTATTCGCGCCTTCCCTAAGCCAACTTGATCCAAGTGGTCTTAAGCTGGGTGAACTTGTCCAGTGCGTGCAGCGAGAGATCACGGCCGAAGCCCGACTGCTTGTAGCCGCCGAACGGGGTGCTGAAATCTAGCGCATCCATGGTATTGACCGAAACAGTACCGGCTTTGAGGCGCTTGCTGACACGGTGCGCGCGGTTGAGGTTTGTGGTCCACAGAGATGCGGCCAGACCGTAGACGGAGTCGTTGGCTATTGCGACTGCTTCATCTTCGGCATCGAAGCCAATGATGGCGGCCACAGGGCCAAAAATTTCCTCGCGGGCGATACTCATCTGCGGTTCGACGTCGCTGAAAATTGTCGGCGCAACTACCGCCGTATTTTCGTCGCCGATGCCGCCAATGAGTAGGGTTGCTCCCTCTTGCTGCGCCTTGCTGATGCAAGTGCGAACATTGCGTGCGTGCGCGGTGTCGATCAGCGCGCCGACCTGAGTGTCAGCCTCCAGCGGGTCGCCGACTTTCATGCTCTGTGCCTTGGCGACAAAGCGCTCGATGAAGGCATCCTTGATGCTGTTTTCAACGAGGATGCGCGAGTTGGCGGAGCAGACCTCACCCTGGTTGAAGAAGATGCCCATGGCGGCGTGCTCGACAGCGGCGTCTAAGTCGCAGTCGGCAAAGATCAGGTTGGGGCTCTTGCCACCGGTCTCCGGCCACACTTGCTTCATGTTGGATTGGCAGGCGTAGCCCATGAAGAGCTTGCCCACAGCGGTGGAGCCTGTGAATGCCAGCGAGTCGACATCCATGTGTAATCCCAGGGCTTTACCGACCACTTCGCCGTGACCTGTGACCACGTTGAGTACGCCGTCGGGTAAGCCTGCCTCTTTGAACAGCTCAGCTAGGCGCAGTGCTGTCAGCGGTGATTGCTCGGCGGGTTTGAGGACCACAGAGTTACCGCTGATAAGGGCTGGCGCCAGTTTCCAAGCGGCGATATCCAGTGGGAAGTTCCAAGGAACTACCGCAGCGACAACGCCGACTGCCTCGCGGGTGATAGTAGCGATGTTGTTGCCGTCGGTCGGCGCGACTTCGCCGTAGAGCTTGTCGATAGCTTCGGCGTACCACTCGAAGCAGCCGGCCGAGCCTGGGATGTCGATATTCAGCGCATCTTGAATCGGCTTGCCGACATTGAGGCTCTCCAGTAGCGCTAGCTCCTCGAGGTTGTCCATAATCAGCCCCGCAAGCTTTTTCATTACTGCCTTGCGCTCGCGCGGGGCGAGGTCGGACCATACACCTCTGTCGAAAGTGCGCCGCGCTGCGGCAACGGCGCGATCGACATCTTCTGTGGTGCAGGCGGCGGTGGCTGCCAGCAGTTCACCGGTGGCCGGATTGAGGGTGTCATACGTTTCGCCGTTGCTCGCATCGCAGAAGGCACCGTCGATAAAAGCTTGGGATTTGAGGCTGATCGCCTCTTGCTTGGCAAGCCAGTAGGCTTTGTCTTGAATGGTCATCTTGTTCTCCTTATACAGCGTTGCTGTGCACGGCGCTGCTGCGAACGCGTCGCGGTGCCGTCATGTTTTCTACACTTAAAATATCGTCCAGCGCCTCGCGGCTAAGCAGCTGCTCTTGCAGTACCAGGTCGCGTACACTGTGTTGCCCTTCGATCGCCTGTTTGGCTAGGCGAGTCGCGTTGTCATAGCCGATGTAGGGATTGAGCGCGGTGATAATGCCAATACTGTTGTTCACTGTGCTCAGGCAGTGTTCGCGGTTGGCGCTGATGCCGCTAATGCACTTGTCCGCCAAGGTCTCGACGGCGCGGATTTGCAAGCGCAGCGACTGTAATACGTTGAACGCAATCACCGGTTCCATCACATTGAGCTGCAGCTGGCCAGCCTCGGCGGCCATAGTAACTGTGATGTCGTTGCCTATAACTTGGAAGGCGACTTGGTTGACCATCTCGGGAATTACAGGATTGACCTTGCCCGGCATGATAGAGCTACCTGGCTGCATCGCCGGCAAGTTGATCTCCTGTAACCCAGCGCGCGGGCCGCTGGAGAGCAGGCGCAAGTCATTGCAGATCTTGCTCAACTTGACTGCGTTGCGCTTGAGTACACTGGAAAAGGTGACGAAGGCGCCCATATCTGAAGTCGCCTCGATCAGGTTCTTTGCCTGTACCATCTCTTTACCGCTGATGTGGCAGAGCTCTTCAATCACTAAGCTGGAGTAGGCGGGATCTGTATTGATACCAGTGCCGATAGCGGTGGCGCCCATGTTGATTTCGCGGAAGAACTCGACTACGTCTTTGGCCTCTTCGATGTCCTCTTTGAGCGTGGAGTACCAAGCGTCAAACTCTTGCCCCAGCGTGATGGGCACGGCATCTTGCAATTGGGTACGTCCCATTTTTACCACATCGGCGAACTCGACGGCTTTCTGCTTGAGTGTGTAGCACAATGTAGAGAGCGCGCGCACGTATTCGCCGTGGCTCAGTAAAATACTCAAGCGAATGGCAGTGGGATAGGCATCGTTGGTCGACTGGGATAAATTGACGTGATTGTTAGGGTGCAGGTGTTTGTAGTCACCGCGCTGATAACCGAGTATCTCAAGTGCGCGGTTGGCGATGACTTCGTTGGCGTTCATGTTGGTCGAGGTGCCAGCACCCCCCTGAATGACATCGACAACAAAGTGTGAGTGCCACTGCCCGGCGATGATTTCGTCACAGGCTTGGCAGATGGCATCCTTCTTATCTGGCTCGAGCAACCCCAGTTTGGCATTGGCGCGCGCCGCCGCTTTCTTGACCATGGCCAGGGCGTTGACTAACTGCGGGAAGTGCTTGAGTTTGATGCCGGTGATGGCAAAATTTTCAGTAGCGCGCAGGGTTTGCACACCGTAGAGCGCGGCGCTGGGCACATCGCGCGTGCCCAGCAGATCCTTTTCACTGCGCACTGCGTGGCCCGGGGTACTGTATTCGCGAAGCTGACGGGCATCTTCTAAATGCAACAAGCTGGCGGCCAGTGCCGCCGTGCGCTCAGAGCCGCCGAGCCACTGTTTGAGCGCACTGCGCTCAACATGCAGCACGCGGCATTGCGAGCTTGTTCTATAGTCGGCATCACTGTGTCCAGCGCTAAGAAGTGCGCTACACAGCAGTGGCCCTTCAGCATCTTTGCCAGCGCAGCTTACAGTGCCCTGCAGGACGAGTAGCAGCTGCTCATCAGGTGCTTTCAATAAAGTGTCTGGCGCTACCTGGCTGACATTACAGAGCGAAAGTAGGGCGCTGAATTCAGCATCGTTAAGGTGGTTGAGCTGGAGGACGTTCTTGATATGTTTATTATTCTTGGCACTCATTTTCTTACTCAGAAGTCGGTTGAAGTGGCTGGGTTTACAGCCAACCCCAGCCTATGAAGAGTGCTTGGATATGTAAAATATTATAAAACTGTTAAGCGTATTAGTTTTTTTGATCTAGATCATCGTTACCCTTCGCGTCTTCTTGTGCGCTCTGCTGTTGCTCTAAGTGACGGTAGAAACGTTGATCGGTGAAGACGGACTGCGCCAGTTCAGCGGCGCGCGCTTTGAGGGTCGAGATAAAAGCATC
>JBMZCU010000350.1:0-3575 GCA_049613705.1 Pseudomonadales bacterium
CGGTACATCCTGTACCACATTAATCCGTCATCTAAATAGGTGCCGGGTTAAGAGCAGCTCATCCTGTGTGGCGACTACACTTGATAGTTCGCCACCAGCTGCTGTAATCCATCGCTCAGCGCTTTGAGCTGCTGGTTTTGATCTCTGGCGATCTCGGCGCGCTGCGCCGAGGCTTCAGATTGTTGCTGTACGCTCTCAATACTCAGCTGCACGCGATCTGCGCTCTTCGCCTGGGCGCAGGTACTCTCATCTATTTGCGTGTTCAGGCGATTGATCTGCTCAATGATCTGCTGCGCCCGGCAAAGCTGCTCGGCGACTTCGCGAGTAGCCGCTACTGAGACTTGCGCCTGCTGCTGCTGTTGCAACATCGAAGCGGTCACACTGCTGGTCGATTGGCCCAACGCATCGAGAATACTGCGAATTTGCTGCGTCGAATCCGTGGTGCGCTGCGCCAATAAGCGCACTTCATCAGCCACCACGGCAAAGCCGCGCCCACTCTCCCCAGCGCGCGCCGCCTCAATGGCAGCATTGAGTGCCAGCAGGTTAGTCTGCTCGGAAATCTCGATAATCACATTGAGCACCTTCTCAATATCGCGGCTGTCGCGGTTGAGCGTGGAAATCACCTCACTGCCCTCACCCACCTTTTGCGCCAGCTCGTCAATGCGCCCCTCGAGCCGCTGCATTTGCTGCACACTCTGCCCCACACTGCTGCTGCCCTGCTGCGCCGATGCGTTAGCTTGCGAGACGCTGTGTTGGACCTGATTGAAAGAATCGAGCATTTGATAGACCTGTTCGGTCGCCTGGCGCGTCTGCGCCACTTGTTCAGCAGTAGCGCTGTGAATAGTGTCTGAGAACTGCTCCGCCTGCTGTGAAATACCCTGCACGCTCTGCGATTCACGCCTGATTGCCTCGACCATATCCACCAGAAACGCGCGCAGCCTAGAGGAGCAGTTACCCAATTGCTGCAGCTCGACAATGCGCTGCTGCCAGCGATACCCCTGTGAGAAATCACCGCGACTCAACAGCTGTAAGTAGTCAGCCACGGCTCTTATTCCGCGCGTTACACTGAGCTGCACTGCAGCCGAAATCAAGCCGGCCGAGAGCAAAATCAACAGTAACAGTGACACCGCCCAAGTCACTTTGCGCTGTACCGTTTCACGCTGGGCATCGATATAGCCCTTAGTCGCAAGCGCCTTCTCTTCTAAATTGACAATAAGTGCATCGAGGTGACTGTGGGCACGCTCACCAAGCGCCAAAATTTCACGGCTGCGAGCGAGCTCGCGCGGATAGCGCTTATTCAACGTGTTGAGTTCAGCGATGATGTCGAGCGCCGCATCCCCCTGGGCTGTTTGCTGTGTTTCGTCTTCACTTTCAAGCCCCATCAGTGCTGCAAAGTCATCTTCTTCCACTTCACTGACAACCCCCAGCAGGGGCAGTGCCTGCAGCGTGACTATGAGTGTCTGTAACTGCGCGGTGTAATCGACAACACTGTGCTCCAACTGCGGCGAAGGCGTGCGAAAATAGCGCTCGCGCACTAACGTACGCAAGGCGATTAACTCGAGAATATGTACCGCCTTTTCCTCTAGCGCCACCACCTTTTCGCGGTTATCGGCACTGGCGCCCTGTTCGATGTACTGCTGCAAACTGGTGACCGCGGCGATCATTTCGCTCTCGTTCTGACTGACCAAGCGCGCCACATCCCCAGAGAGCTTACCGGCATCGCGCAGATCGTCGTTGACACTGCGTATTAAGGCATCGACAGCAGCCATCAACTCGCCCTGCAAGTGCTGTGGCAACTGTGCTACTGAGGTGCGCAACTCGCCATCGAGAAACTGCCGCGTCTCGGTGAAGGAGGCCATGTTACCGCTGCGCAGGTAATCGCCAATTAAATCGCGGGTTTTCACCGAAATATTTTCGACGGCGCTATAATAGCGCCGGTTCATCTCAAAGGGGGCTTGGAGCTGGCTAAATCCCCAGTAGACACTAAGGCCTACGCCCAAGATCGAAAACAGCAGTAAACTCGATGTCACAGCGACTAGCATCAGTAATCTCATCACGTCCTCACTTTGCCTTTTTCTTTGAGCATAGGAGGCGAAGGTGACATTTTAATGACGTGATGAACCACGCGATTGACGATGATACTTACAAGGAACACCCAACATGACTTTTTACATCTGGCTCTCTTTACTGGCGATCTGTATTCTCGGCGCCATGACACCGGGCCCAAGCTTGGCAGTAGTCCTCAAACACTGCGTCAACAACGGGCGCAGCCACGCCCTTATCACCAGTTGGTGCCATGCTATCGGCGTGGGTATCTGGGCGTTTGCCACAGTATTTGGTCTAGGGGTATTGGTTGCTCAATCGGCATTTGCCTTTGAGCTTATCACTTGGCTTGGCGCAGCCTACTTACTGTGGTTAGGCATCGGAGCACTGCGCGCTGGACGCGCCGGTGACGGGCTAAAAATCGCCAACAGTGCGAGCCAATCGCTCACTCAGGCAGGTATTGATGGCGCGATGATCTCGCTGTTAAATCCCAAGCTGGCAATTTTCTTCATCGCGCTGTTCTCGCAGTTTGTCTCAGCTGATGCCTCCAGTACTGATCAGCTGATCATGGTACTAACCGCCGTGATTACCGACGGCCTGTGGTATTCGCTGGTCACTTTTATCTTGGTCAAAGGGAGTGTACTGGCCTGGCTGCAGCGCCAGAGCCACTGGGTGAATCGCATTACAGGTGGGATTTTTATTGCGCTGGCTGTGCGAGTCGTTGCACTTTAGCTAAGTGCTTTAGGCAGTATTTTACACGCCTGTATTAAGCAGCTGCTGTATGTAACTGCTATAAGCACGTGTTATAAGCAACGACAGCCTGACGCGGCGAGTCACCATGAATGCATGGCCTTAGCTACCCCGCCAAGCGGGGTAGTACGCGTGTTTTCACTACACGAGACAGGCCATTAGCCGAAGATAAAGTCCGCCTCGTTGAGCGATTCAAGCTCTACATGTTTCAACCTGATGCTTGAGTCGGCAACACTGATCAAGGTATCACTGCCCTCCTGACTGGAAGCGGCGATAACGGCGTCAAAATCTGTCAGCGATTCAATACCTGTAAAGCTAATCACATCGTTACTGCCCTCACCCGCTTCAAAGTAGTAAACGGTATCGTCGCCAAAAAGATCTTCAAATGTCAGCGTATTCTCGCCAGCGCTGATGACGATAGTGTCATCACCTTCACCACCCTTGATAGTATTTGAGCCGTAACGTGTGTAGATATAATCGTTACCCGCGCCACCGTCGAGTGTGTTGTCACCGTAGTAAGCGATGAGACGGTCATCTCCGGCACCGCCTTCTAAGCGATTATCGCCCTGGTAATCGTAGAGGTAGTCATTACCTTCACCGCCCACAAGTGTATCGTTACCCTGGCCACCAAAGAGGGAGTCGTTGCCAGCATCACCGTTGAGCAGATCATCGTCAGCGCCACCGTAGAGCCTATCGTGGCCCTCACCACCATTGAGGGTATCGCTGCCGGCATCGCCGGTCAGGTAATCATTTCCAGCAAGCGCGTTGAGGGTGTCATCATC
>JBMZCU010000351.1:0-3574 GCA_049613705.1 Pseudomonadales bacterium
CTCATTTCCCCCGTATTGAGGTTATCCACACGCTGGATGAATCTACCTGTCACTGTGATCATTGTCAGAGTAAGCTTGCCCCGATGAGTGAGAAGTTCAGCGAGCAGATTGAACTCAACCCCGCACTTGAGCGCAGCGTAGAGCCTGATACGGTGCTCTACTACATCGCTGAGTCGCGCATCAAAACAATCGATTGGAGCTAGTATGTTTAGCAAACTATTCAGTCGCAACACACCCGCCAAAGAAACACCCAAGGCCCCTGAAATTTTAGGGCTGCGCCTGGGTGGTGCTTTTGAGCTGGATAGCCTAAAACTGCGGCTTATCGAACCGGAATTGGTGATAGAGGGCGCAGCCACAACGCACCTAATTCAAAGCGTTGGCGAAGTGAAGCTCGATGCGCAAACGACTGTTCTGCGTTTTTACACTGACGACGATGCTTTCGTGCAAGTACTACTTGAAGGCGGCACCACTGAGCACTGTGTCGCAGATGTAAAGCTGTGGTACTTCTACGACACTCAGGGCGTGGGTAGCCAGCAGGAGTGGGATGGGGTACTCGACAACACCATTGCTCAACCTCAGCTCACTTTCGAGGGCTCTGAGTACACAGCTGTCTGGCAGAATACAAACGCCAGTGTCAGCCCCGTTGCCATGACAGAGAAAACCTATGCTGCAGATGGCACCACATCGCATACCGATCAATTTGCCATGCTCTACGAGCGCCAAATCAACGCACAGCTGTTCGAGTATTTAATGCTCGCCGGCGAAGAAAAAATTATCGGCCCACGCGCCGACCGCTGCCTCGTCAGGGCAACGGGCTTTGACTTACAACCTACCGATATCGACATCATCGGCTAATCCACAGGGAGATTTATCATGCAGGCGATTCAAGACTCGCTTCTGGGACTTACAAGCTTTGCCATTTACTTTGGACTATCCATCGTGCTTTTACTCGCGTTCAAGTTCGTCTATGCCTTAGTGACGCCACACGATGAATGGAAGCTAGTAAAAGAAGAGCGCAATACCGCGGCCGCCATCGGTTTTATGGGCGCGGTGATCGGTTTTGCTCTGGCCCTGGCAGGTGCTGTAGCCAACTCAGTCTCTGTACTCGATTTTGCGGTGTGGGGTGTCATTGCCCTGATCGCACAAACACTGGCATTTGCGATCGTACGCTTTGTCTTTATGCCTAAGATCGTACAGCGCATCAACGACAACGAAGTTTCAGCCGGTGTTGTTCTCGGTGGTACATCGATTGCGGTCGGCTTACTCAATGCCGCTTGCATGAGCTACTAAACAGGGAGTTAGTAGATGAAACGCACACAAAAAATTGACCTCAGTGCGCTGCGCAAGGCACCGCGTAGCTTTGCTTTTAAGCCAATCGCGGTCGCAGTCGCTGCCGGCACACTGGCAGGTTGTAGCGACGACAGTAGCGACGCCAGAATTTACGTGAATGTCGAGGACTGTATCAGTACCCATCCCGAGCAGCGTGAAGCTTGTGAAGTCGGCTACCAGCAAGCGCTACAAGAGGCGATCAAGAGCGGTCCCAAGTATCGATCTATGGCCGACTGCGCCGCTGACTTTGGCGATGACAACTGTCAAGAGCTCTTCGTCAATGATAACCAGAGCATCTTCATGCCGCTAATGGCCGGCTATATTCTGGGTGAAATTGTCGATGAGGCTTTTGACCGCAGACGCTCCGCGCCGCTGTACACTTCCTACTCGCGCCGCTCACCGGCCTATCGCCAGTGGACCTCAACCAGTGGTGTGCTCTACGGCAGTCGCAGCAGCAAGGGCACAGTCAAAGTCACTAAAGACGCCTTCAAACCTAAGCCCGCTGTGAAACGCACTATCTCGCGCGGCGGTTTTGGCTCGACCATCGCCGCGAAATCTAACTTTGGTGGCAGTTCCAAATCTAAGCGCAGCAGCTGGGGAGGCTAAGTGTTTCGATCTCCCATTCAAGAGCGCGAGCACTGGCGCGACAGCGCTCGCGAGTATGGCTTTAACTACCACACTATGTACGGCGAAGCCTACTGGGATGAGACAGCTTACTATCAGTTCACTTTGGAGCAGATAGAGCGCGATATCGAAGCGCCGAGCGAAGAAATCCACCAGATGTGCCTAGAGGTTGTCGACCGCGTGGTCGATAGCGAGACTCTAATGCAGCGTTTTTGCTTGCCGCAAGCGCACTGGGACTTGATCCGCCGCTCCTGGCACAATCGCGAACCTGCACTTTATTCACGGCTCGATCTCGCGTATGGCGGCCGCGGGCACGCCAAGCTCTATGAGAACAACGCGGACACGCCCACAAGCCTCTATGAGACCGGTTTTTGGCAGTGGTTGTGGCTGCAAGACCAGGTCGACAGCGGCCGACTCAACCGCCGTGCCGACCAGTTCAATTCGCTACAGGAAAAACTGGTCGCACGCTTTGCACAACTCAAACTGCAACACCCCAGCCAGATACTCCATTTCGCCTGTTGCAAAGACACCGATGAAGATCGCGGTACAGTGCAGTACATGGAAGACTGTGCGACAGCTGCGGGCATCGAGTGCCGTTTTATCTATATTGAAGATGTTGGGTTGAGCGATGACGGCCAATTTACCGACATGGACGACCGCCCAATCCAGTGGATATTCAAACTCTATCCGTGGGAATTTATGCTGCGCGAAGACTATGCCAGCGCCCTTGCGAGTACGCAAACGCAATGGTTGGAACCTCCGTGGAAGGCAATACTCTCCAATAAAGCGCTACTGCCGATGCTGTGGAAGCTCTTTCCTGATCATCCCAATTTACTGCCAAGCTTTTTTGAAGAGGACTTGGCCAACAGCGCGCTAACAAGCTATGTTAAAAAACCGATTTTTGCCCGTGAAGGCGCAAATATTAGCATCTACCGCGACGGCGAGCTGACGCAGCACTCACCCGGCCCCTATGGCGATGAAGGCTACATTTATCAAGCCTATAGCCCGCTGCCGCACTTTGGCGAGCACTACACACTGATCGGCTCCTGGTTAGTCGACGACCGTGCTGCCGGTATTTCAGTACGTGAAGACAAGCAGCACATTACCCAAGATTTATCGCGCTACTTACCACACATTATTCTATAGCGCCGCCTTGTGCGGCATTTTCCAAGGAAGCGACGATGATCCAGCGAGAGCGCCCCAGTGTCAAACAATCGATCAAGTGGGTCCTCGCTATCTGCTTTGTCATCACTGTCATCCAAATTGTTAATGTATTGAGTAATTACAGCCTCAATCGCTTTGCGCTCATCCCTAGACACAGCGACGGCCTGCTCGGAATTCTGACGTCCCCCCTACTCCACGCCAGCGTATGGCATTATTTATCCAATATCGTGCCGCTCGCCGTTTTCAGTTTTCTGCTGATGATGCACGGCACGCGCCGCTTCGTACAAGTCACCTCTTTGGCTGTGATCGGTACCGGCGCGGTCGTTTGGCTATTTGCTCGTGAAGCGGCGCACGTAGGTGCCAGTGGTGTGATATACGCCTATTTTGGCTATCTGCTCTTGGCCGGCCTTTGGCAACGCAGCCTAAAGATTGCCGCTATATCGTTATTTATCGGCAT
>JBMZCU010000352.1:0-3566 GCA_049613705.1 Pseudomonadales bacterium
AGTGCTGGGCTCAGCGCATTAGCAGCAGTTTCGTAACCCAGGTAAAAGCCCATCAGGGAGCAAGCGATGACGTTTGCAAGCAGTGTACCCAAAAAAAGCGCATCATGCAGCGCATTGAATTTAACGCTAAGCCACCAGCGCAGAAGCGCACCAAGGGAAGCGCCGATAACAACTGCTACTATAATATTTGCTTTAAACAACGCGTTCTGTCTCCGCCAATGTCGCCGCTAAGTGCTTAAGTAGCGCCGGCGCGGACTCTGCTCATCACACTCGCGCAAATAGCGTAATTTTTCAGCGATCTTACCTTCTAACCCTCTCGGCGTGGGCTGATAGTAAGCGCGATCGGCAATTTCAGGGGGAAGATAAACCTCTCCCGCTGCGAAGGCATTAGGTTCATCATGTGCATAGCGATACTCTTCCCCATACCCCAACTCTTGCATCAGCGCGGTAGGGGCGTTGCGTAAATGGTGCGGCACCTCATATTCTTTGTCTGCGCGAATATCAGCACGGCATTTTTTGTACGCCACGTAGAGGCTATTACTCTTGGGCGCACTGGCGCAGTAAACTGCCGCTTGTGCAATTGCGCGCTCCCCTTCTGCTGGACCCACGCGCTCAAACGCATCCCAAGCATTGAGTACAACTTGCATCGCTCTAGGATCTGCATTACCGATATCTTCCGAGGCAATGGCCACAAGGCGCCTAGCGATATAGAGCGGATCTGCTCCGCCTTCGAGCATACGACAACACCAGTACAGCGCACCATCAACAGAAGAGCCTCGCACAGACTTATGAAAAGCTGAAATCATGTCATAAAACATGTCTCCTTGCTTATCAAAGCGCTTGGCGCTGTGGCGCAAAACATCTTGCAGCTGCTCAAGGCCAATTGCATTTGCATCCTCATCGGCAAGATCTGCCGCTATTTCCAATAGGTTTAGCGCCCTTCTCGCATCTCCAGCACTGGCCGCTACCAGAGATTTCATCGCTGCAGGCTCTATGCTCAACGTACGACGTCCAAGCCCGCGTTCCACATCAGCAAGGGCCTGCTGCAGCACACGCAAAATATCATCGTCGTTCAAGTTTTGTAGCAAATACACTCTAGCGCGTGACAACAGCGCGTTATTTAACTCAAAAGAGGGGTTTTCCGTTGTTGCACCGACAAAAATAAACGTGCCGTCTTCGATATAGGGCAGGAAGGCATCTTGCTGTGATTTATTAAACCTGTGTACCTCATCGACAAACAAAATCACTTTTCGCCCGCTACTCACATTCACGTGCTTAGCTTCATCGATGGCTGCGCGGATTTCCTTAACTCCACTGAGTACCGCAGAAATGCTCATAAAATGTGCATCAGCGGTGTGTGAAAGTAATTTCGCAAGTGTGGTTTTACCAACGCCCGGTGGCCCCCAGAGTACCATCGAATGCAGCGCACCTTGGTCAATCGCCATTCGCAGCGATTTCCCCTCACCCAGCAAATGCTGCTGACCGATGTACTGATCGAGATTAACCGGGCGCATTTTTGCGGCCAGTGGCTGATAGCTCACCGTTTGCGATGCAAAGAGGTCATCCATAGTTATCCCTGGGCATCCTCGATAATAACGTCGGTTCCCGCAGGTGCTTTAAACTTGAAAATGCTGTTGTTAAAGCGCGGGTTCTGCTTCGCATTAGATAAAATCAGTGTAGTCTGCTTACCCAAAATATCGACTAACAATAGCTCTTTCATTTTCCCGGCTTTAAAGAAAAGCTGAATTTTTTCAAAGTTGCTCTCCCCTTTAGGGGTCAGCTCAAACAGTTTCTCACCTTGACTGTCGTGCATTAAAGCAATCGAAAACTTACGCTTTAGTCCGGCGATATCACCATTGAGAATAAGCGCTGCTGCGTTAGTCTGCTGAGCGTCCACAGGTTTACGTGTCGCCTGCTCTAGGTCCTCATCGTAAATCCAGAGATACTTGCCATCGCTGACAATCAGTTGTGGAAACGGCAGCGCAGTCTCCCAGCGAAATTTATCCGGGCGCTGTACTTTAAAACGACCTTTCGTTTCCTCGGCGCGGCGCCCTTGCTCATCTTTAGTGTACTGTTCAAAGTCAGCACTGTAGCGTTTGAAGTCACCTATTAGTGCTTCAAGTGACTGGCCGGCCGTTTGCGCCTGTATTGGCATAGCCAGTAGCGCTAGCACAAACAGTGCGGGGTTTAATCGTGCAATTTTCATCACTAGTTCCTCGGTGGCGGTGGTGGGGCAAGTACTTCTCTCTGCCCATTGCTGCCTGCGGCAGTTATGACACCGGCCGCTTCCATTGATTCAATCATCCTCGCAGCGCGGTTATACCCTATTTTTAACTTGCGCTGCACACTGGAAATCGATGCTTTACGCGTACTGGTGACAAAAGCCACCGCCTCGTCGTAGAGCGCATCTTGCTCATCATCCTCGAACATACTGGCGCCGCCGCTCTCACCGTCTTCATTGACATGAATATCAATGAATTCCGGTTGGCCCTGCACTTTCCAAGCCTCAACTGTGCGATGCACTTCATCATCACTTACAAAAGCACCGTGCACACGGCTTGGCACACTCGTACCGGCCGGCAAATACAACATGTCGCCGTTGCCGAGAAGGTTTTCTGCCCCGCCTTGATCAAGGATAGTGCGCGAGTCAATTTTAGAAGATACTTGAAAGGCGATACGCGTCGGAACGTTCGCCTTGATCAAACCGGTGATCACATCGACAGACGGACGCTGCGTCGCCAAGATGAGATGTATGCCAGCGGCACGCGCCTTCTGTGCTATACGCGCAATAAGTTCTTCGACCTTTTTCCCGACAATCATCATCATGTCGGCAAATTCATCTATCACTACGACAATAAAAGGCAGTGTCTCAAGTTCTGGTGCCGGTGTGGATGCAGGTTCGCCGTGCTCCTCGGGTAACCACAATGGATCTCGATGAGGCTGGCCACTGGCAATACCATCACGTACCTTTTGGTTAAAGCCGTCAAGGTTACGCACCCCCATTTTGGACATCAACTTGTAGCGGCGCTCCATTTCAGCAACACACCAACGCAAACCACCTGCCGCTTCTTTCATATCTGTGATAACAGGGGTCAGCAAGTGCGGTATGCCCTCGTAAATAGAAAGTTCGAGCATTTTCGGGTCAACCAACATGAGGCGAACCTCTTGTGGGGTTGATTTGAACAGCAAACTTAACAGCATGGCATTAACGCCAACAGATTTACCTGAGCCTGTTGTACCAGCCACCAGCAGGTGCGGCATTTTAGCTAAATTTGCGACCACTGGGTTACCGGCAATATCGTTGCCCAGCGCCAAGGTCAAATACGAAGGGGCATCCTGATACACCTTCGCCTCGAGCACTTCACTCAAACGTACCATCTGGCGCGTCATATTGGGAATTTCAATACCCATCACAGATTTACCGGGGATAACCTCCACAACACGTACGCTGAGTACAGCCAGAGAGCGCGCCAAATCTTTAGCCAAGTTCACAATCTTGCTCGACTTAACCCCAGGCGCTGGCTGAATTTCAAACCGCGTAATCACAGGCCCAGGATTAACTTCCA
>JBMZCU010000353.1:0-3562 GCA_049613705.1 Pseudomonadales bacterium
GTCAGAGTCCGTATATGAAAGCGCCGAGCAGAGCCCGGCGCTTTGTGTGTCTCGTGTGTTTACGAGAGCTCGTTTACTTCACGGTTGCTTGAAGTGCGAACTTCGTCGCTCTCTTGCTCTTCTGCAAGATCTTCACTGCGTAGTGCGCGCATCAAGCCAACCATCATCACCAGGATGACGAAAGTGAAGGGCAGTGCGCCTGCGATAGACGCTGCCTGCAGTGCCTTAAGGCCCTGTTGACCGCCTAACAGTAGGATGATCAGAGTAACCATACCTAGCACGATACCCCAGATAACACGCTGTTGTACTGGTGGGCGACGGCCGAAAGACAGCAGGCGTCCCAGTACCAGTGTGCCGGAGTCGGCAGAAGTTACGAAGAAGACCACCACGACGAAGAGTGCGGCAATCTTGGCAACGGTTGCAGCGGCACCCGGCGTCAACACATCAAACGCTTGGTAAAGAGTACCGGCGTAATCCCAGTTGTTGACAGAAGTTGTGTAGATCGCCATGTCAGCGCCGTAGATAGATTCGTAGATACCGGCAGAGCCGATGATGCCGAACCAGATAATGGCGACGATGGAAGGTACAATCATAACCCCTAGGATGAACTCGCGAATGGTGCGACCACGTGAGATACGCGCGATGAACATGCCTACAAACGCGGCCCAGGCAATCCACCAGCCCCAGTAGAAGATAGTCCAACCGCCCTGCCAAGTGCGCTCATCTGGGCTGCGTGCAGTCCAAAGCGACATCTCAACTGCGCTAGATACATATTCACCTAAGCCTGTTAGCGTGCTGGCGATCAAGTAGTTAGCGTTGCTGGCAAGCAGGAAGTAGCAGACGATAATGATACAGATCCAAGTGTTGAGCTCAGAGAGGATTTTAATCCCTTTAGCGACACCTGTGGTTGCAGAGAACGTTGCAACAGCAGTGATGAGAACGATAGAGACAATAGTCACTGTCTCGGATTTCTCTGCCAGTACGCCGAGTGATACAAGACCTGAGCCGATCTGTTCAACCCCTAGTCCCAGTGTGGTTGCGATACCGAAGATAGTACCGAAAACCGCAAGGATATCGACAGTGTGGCCGATTGGGCCGTAGATGCGATCGCCAATCAGAGGGTAGAGCGCAGAGCGCATAGACAGTGGTAGACCCTTGCGGAACGCGAAGTAAGCCAGTGACAGGCCGACAATCGCGTACATGCCCCAGGCAATTGTGCCCCAGTGGAAGATCGTCAGCTTGAGGCCACCTGCGGCCGCTTCAGCGACAAGATCGTTCGGCACAGGGAAACCTTCATCGCCAGGTACTAAGCCTGCAGCCAGTGCCGCTTGCTTAGCTTCGAAGAAGCTAGCGACCGCTGCTTTGACTTCAGCGCTGAGGAAAGGGTTGCCGCCACTCCAGCCACTGGCGAAGTGAATCATTGGCTCAGACATGGAGAAGAACAGCATGCCGGCGCCGGTGCCGCAACCGAAGAGCATAGAGAACCAAGCGAAGTTGCTGAACTCCGGGCGGTCGCTATCTTGACCTAAGCGGATTTTGCCAGCTTTGGACATCGCCGCGTAAACACAGACGACGAAGGCGGCCATCATCACCAGGATGTAGTACCAGCCCAAGGTTTGCTCGATCCAAGATTTGAGTCCGAAGAACTGCTCGCTGGCAGTCTCGCCGAGCATAACAGTGTAGAGGATAAACATGGCTATCATGACAATAGCCGTGATGCCGAGTGTGGCATTGAGGCCTTTCAATATGCCTCGTTTTTCTATGAGCCCATCGAGCTCTTTTTCGCTGTACATAAAAGTTTCCTTTAGTCGTTTTTTTTATAGTTAATTGTTACTTTTTATCTGTGGCAGCGCCCTCCGTTCTCTGCGGGTTCCCAGCGTTACTGCCTGCGGGAACGCCAGCAGTATCAGCGGTGTAATGAGGTACTTGGTCGATCAGCCAAGTGCGAAATATTTCGGCGTTAGGGTGTTCGTACTGATTGTCAGGGCTCGCCAGATAGAAAGCCTCATCGGTGGTGACACTCTGTTCGAAAGGGGCAATCAGGCGGCCATCTTCGAGGAATTTCTCCACCAGAGAAGTTCGCCCTAGAGCCACGCCCTGGCCGTACGTTGCCAATTCTAGTGCCGAGATCAAGGTGTCCAATTGGATACCGTGAGCGGCTTCTAAATCTGGGTGGCCGGTCTTGGTCAGCCAGTGCCCCCAGCCCTCTTTGTAGCCGATGACATGCAGTAAAGTGCTCTTTTCAAGGACCGGCGGTTGCAGCTCGCTGCTCTGCGCGCCGAAGTAATCGGGGCTGCACACTGGCATGAGTTCGTCGTAGCTCAAGCGATGCGATTTGAAGCCGCGCCAGTTACCCTGGCCGTAACGGATTTCCATGTCGGCATCTTTTTGCTGCTCATCGAGCCAGATATTGCTGCTAAAGCGCAGCGCAATGTCAGGGTGCTGTTGGCGAAAGTCGCCCAAGCGTGGCGCTAGCCAAGTGGTGAAGAAGACGAGGTTGACGCGGATGTTGAGCGCGCGGTTGCGGTTTTGGCCGAAAATTTCATCCGTGGCCACCACCATGCGCTCGATCGATTCATGTACCACGGGGATATACGCTTTGCCCGCTTCGGTGAGTTCAAGACCGCGTGGTAGGCGCTTGAACAGGGCAACGCCGAGCTGCGATTCCAGCGCTTTGATCTGTTGGCTTATCGCCGCTTGCGTCAAATTGAGCTCGCTGGCCGCCTGAGTGAAGTTTAAGTGCAGTGCTGAAACTTCAAAGGCGCGCAGCCAGTTGAGCGGTGGCAGTCTTTTCTTCATTACTCACTCTGTGGTGCTGTGTCTGCCAGATGTCGCTGACAGATAACGAATTAACTATAACTTAACACTTTGGTCGTAGATAAATTGCCGCTAAGCGTCCGATTTGAATCTTTATTTGACTCTCAGCGGCACGCTGCGCGCCATCAGAGCGCAGCGTTTGATGCTATTGATCTACTGTTTTCAGCTTGGGAAAGAGAACGATGCTCCCTCGCGTACCCCAGCGCTCGGCCAGCGCTGGGTGATGGTTTTACGCTTGGTGTAGAAGCGTACAGCATCGGGTCCGTAGGCGTGCAGATCGCCGAACAGCGAGCGCTTCCAGCCACCGAAACTGTGGTAGGCCACAGGCACCGGCAGTGGCACGTTGATGCCGACCATGCCGACCAGAATGTTATCGCTGAAGTAGCGCGCAGCCTCACCGTCACGGGTGAAGATACAAGTGCCGTTGCCGTACTCGTGATCATTGATGATCTGCATCGCCTCTTGCATGCTGTCGACGCGTACAACTTGCAGAACCGGGCCAAAGATCTCTTCGCGGTAGCTCACCATGTCTGTGGTGACGTTGTCGATCAAAGTTGCGCCAACGAAGAAACCGTCGGGATGGCCTTCAACCTGCGGATCGCGGCCGTCAACTACAACAGTGGCGCCATCGGCTGCTGCACTGCTGATATAGCCGACCACTTTGTCGCGGTGCGCCGCAGTGATGACAGGGCCGAAGTCATTGCTGCTATCCGAGTAGGCGCCGACTTTGAGGCTGGCCATCGCT
>JBMZCU010000354.1:0-3544 GCA_049613705.1 Pseudomonadales bacterium
CTAAGTAGAACTTTTCCTGTTCAGGGGTAAGTGTCTGTGTCGCATTGGGATTAAAAGGCTTATCACTGACCCAGTGTTGCGTCATTTTGCCACTCCTCCCTGCAGGCGTATTCTCGGGTCGAGAACCGCCAGTGCTATATCAGAAATAAGCACACCGATAACCGTTAAAATAGCGAGGAACATCAAAAAGGAGCCCGCCAGATACATGTCTTGACTCTGTAGTGCAGCGAGTAGAATCGGGCCCGTTGTCGGCAGAGACAGCACCACCGCGACGACTTCAGCACCGGAGATAACACTGGGCAATAAGCTGCCGATGTCCGCGATAAAAAAGTTGAGCGATAAACGCAGCGGGTACTTCGTCAGCAGTTTCATCTCGCCCAGGCCTTTGGCGCGCCCAGTCACCACATAGGGCTTTCGCAGCTCATCCATCAAGTTGGCGCGCAGACGGCGGATCATACCAGCTGTGCCCGAGGTCCCGATAACCAATACTGGAATCCACAAGTGCTCGAGTACAGAGACAAATTTGTCCCAGCTCCAAGGCTTGTCTAGGTACTCAGGGTCCATCAAGCCACCGATAGAGGTGCCAAAATACTGATTGGCTAAATACAGCATAATCAGCGCGAGTAAGAAGTTAGGTGTCGCCAAGCCGAGAAAGCCGATAAAGGTGAGACCGTAATCTGTCATACTGTAGGGGTGAGTTGCCGAGTACATACCAATGGGGAAAGCAATCAGCCAAGTGACAATAATGGTGAAGAAAGACACCACAATAGTGAGCCACATTTTATCGCCAATGACTTCACTAACGGGCAAGTTATACTCAAAAGAGTACCCCAAGTCCCCTTGTACAAAGCCTGTAATCCAAACTAAGTACTGCTGCCACATTGGCTTATCCAGCCCGTATTCCTGGCGTAAGTAGGCGATTTTCTGCGGATCTACGCTTTCGCCTTGGCTCTCTAGTTCAGCGATGAGGCTCTCAATGTAGTCCCCAGGCGGTAATTGGATAATGACAAAGACCAGCACACTGATAATCAAGAGTGTTGGTATCATGACGAGGACACGTTTAAAGAGATAGTGCGGCATCAGTTTTCTCCGCCTTCAAACCAAAGGCTTGGTAAATTGTAGATGCCGAAAAACGCACCTGGGTCCCAATTGTAAAACGCTTTTTTGGGTAGGTTACGCAATTTACTGTTAACGACCACAGGCTGTAAAATACCGCTCACAAGACCGATAGAGTAGACTTGCTCAGCGTGAATAGACAGCATTTCCTGCCAGATATCACCTTGCTCGCTCACACTACTCACTTCAGCCCATTGCTTGTTAAGCGCGACTAAACGCTGTACCTCTGGCAAGGTAGGACTCTCGCCCTCCCCGGTCTCATGATAGCGTCCCCACTGCGGCCACTGGTACTGATCTTGTTTGGTTGGAGCCATCTGGTGTGGGCTCATCTGTGCCACAGGCAGACCATTTGGCAAGCCGAACCAGGCGGACATCACCGCTTCACCAGAGAAAACGCGGGCACGCAATACTTCACGCTGAGTGGGTTTAGCGTAGAGCTGGATACCTATTTTGCGCCAGCTATCTTTTACCAGAGCCAGTACGTCGGTTTCTTCGGTGCTCTCGCCGGCCGTCTGGACCAGAATTTCAATGGGAGTACCATCTTCAAACAAGCGGATACCGCGCTCATCACGTTTGGTTAAGCCCATTTCATCCAACAGGTTGCTGGCGCGTAACAAATCGAAATTTGACCAAGATGTCGCGTATTCTTCTTTGTAGAGTGGGCACTGTGGTAGCACGGTATTGGCAACACCTCTGGCTAACCCAAAGTAAACAACCTGGTTAATCTCTTCGCGATTGACCGCTAGAGAAAGCGCGCGTCTGAATTTGACGCTCTGCATTAACGTGCGCCATTTCGGATCACGCGCATTGAGATTAGGGTACAGGGCAATGTGTGCGCCGCGTCCAGTATCCCAGAGGTTGACGTTATAGCCGCCCTTTTTCTCACCGGCTTTGAGGAAGGTATAATTGTCTAAACGCAAGTAGCGCGCCTGTAGATCAGATTCCCCAGAGCCTGCTTTAGCAGGAATTAAACCACTGGAAGAAAGGTTTATAACGACTTGATCTATATAGGGTAGCTGCTGGCCGTTGCGATCCACACGGTGAAAGTAAGGATTGCGTTTAAAGACAAAGCGCTCCGCCGGTGGTTTAGTTGTATTGACCCAAGGTTGAAGGCTAGGCAGCGCAGGATTACTCAGTTTGTACTGACGCCCTTTTTTGACAAATAACCCGCGCCAGTTGCGCGCGTGGACTTGCTTAACCAGCGCGGCGATGTCGCCCTTGTTCTGATAGTCGGCGTGAAACTGTTTCATATAATGCGCTGGCATATAGATAAACAGTGGCCTCGGCCCTGCCAGTGCCGGTAAAAAGTATGGGTTCCGCTTTTTCCAGGTGTATTGCACAGTGTATTTATCAATGACTTTAAAGCGCGGAATTTCATCGCTGCGCATCATCTCTTTTGGCGGCCCGTAAGGTGATAAAACAGGGTGTGTGGCGACATCTTGCCAAAAAAACCTGAAATCTTCAGCGGTAAATTCAACACCGTCTGACCAGCGATGCCCTTTGCGCAGATGCAAGGTAAAAACTCTGCCATCTTGCACATCGATGTCCTCGAGAATATCGGGCTGTAAATTGAGCGCCTTGTCATAGCCGACAAGCCTGGCGTAGCCATAGACCACCATCATTCGGATATCTTTGGCCTTTCCCATCAATAAGCGTAAATCGCCGCCGTACTGTCCAATCGTGGCATCGCCAAACAGGGCTTGCTCTGGCTGCTCAGGTAAGCGTGCTAGCATGGGAGGTAAATCGCCGCGCTCGACCTGTTCGCCAAGCATTGGAATTTCTGTCAGCGCCTGTGCTTCCAGGGCCAGTGAAAAGCAGGCAATTGCCGCTGCGTTAAACAAAGCTTTCATCAAATGACCTCGCGTACAAAATGCTGATCACCACGCTCGACCAGTTGTCCGAACTGAGTATCGGACAAGCGATAGGGTTCAGGCCAGTGTTGTGGTTCCATGTGCCTGCGATCCAATAGGCTGTAATCTAATGGTCTTGATAAATCCGGGTAGGGAATGGCAGCTAAAAGTGCATGGGTATAGGGGTGTTTTGGCTGGCGGAACAGGCTCTGCCTCGGCGCCACTTCCACCAGTTGTCCGCGGCACATGACGCCTATGCGATCGGCGACATAATCGACCACAGCTAAATTGTGGCTGATAAAGAGATACGTCAGGCCTAGTTTACGCTGCAAATCTTTTAGTAAGTTGAGTATTTGCGCTTGTACAGAGACATCAAGCGCCGAGACCGGCTCATCTAAAATTAACAGATCGGGCTCCAAGGCAAGTGCTCTTGCAATACTGATGCGCTGGCGCTGACCACCGGAAAAACTGTGCGGGTAACGGGTGAGGAAGCGCTCGTCCAGTCCGACCATTTTAATCAACTGTCGCGCTCTAGCGCTTTGGAACGCACTGTCGCCTATGCCGTGGATAACAAAAGG
>JBMZCU010000355.1:0-3526 GCA_049613705.1 Pseudomonadales bacterium
GCTCCCGCGCTACCCCCAAGGTACCATCAACCTTCGCTTTCAACTCTTCATACACCACATCTAACTCTTTTACTTTGGTTTCGGCATCTGAGGTGATTTGCTCTGCGGTGCGAATGGCGGTACTGATAATCTTGGTTGAATCCTGCTGCGCCTGGGCAAGCGTCACCCCCGCTTGATGCTTGAGGGCATCCATATCTTGCTCTGCTTGACGTTTGAGATCGACAATATGCTGTTCAATATTAACGATAGCGCCGTACTTGGCGGTCAGCGCTGATGCCGTAATGCTGCACGCTTGCGATTGAGCTTTAAACGTCACTGCATCTTCTTGTGCCTGTGTGAGCTGGCGTTCGAGCTTTTTAATTTTGCGCCGTACAGCCCAGAAAAGGCAGCAGGCTAAGAGTGTTGCAAAAAGCAGGGCATAAACCGCAATGTTAGGCTGTGACGTGATAAGTTCCATGCATACCTCTTATATCTACTGCTTGGAATATAAAGTTCTCGCCATAGTATCGAGTTATCTATTATGGGTCGATGTGAAAATTTTCACATTGACAGCACTGTCGCACTCATGTTTTCAAAGGATTTTCTCGATTGCTGGCAGGTTGAAGCAGGTACTTCTAATCGTGTGGATCAGCGCAACGGCTTTTTCGCGCCAACATCCCTTGACCTGTCTATAGGTGCACCCTTGATGATACCCCTTTATTTTGGAGGGATACATGAAACCAATCGATAGCGTAACAACACACCCCAAATCATTCACTGACAAACTGGTGCACGCGACGTCGCGCGGCATTGCCTGTGCACTGCTCTCGACGGCGCTCTTTGTCGTCGTGGGTGTCCTGGTGCGTTTGGTTGGCGAGCGCATTGATCTTTTCCAAGTGTTACTAGCACGCCAAGTCGTCTTTATTGCCTGTTTAGCCCCGGCGATGTGGGTGAGTTGGCAGGTTTTACTTCGCCCGCAAGCCGCAGGTTTGCACGCACTGCGTATCTTGGGTGCATTCCTAGCGCTCTATCTAGGTTTTGTCACCTTACAGCACATGCCACTGGCGGATGCTGTGGCGCTGGGTTTCTCACAGCTGCTCTTCGTTGGGGTGCTGGCTAAGCTCGTACTGGCAGAGCCTATCAACGGCGGGCGTGTTCTCACATTAGTCGCCGGCTTTATCGGTGTGCTCTTGGTGGTACAGCCAAGTTTTGCCGGTGCACAGGCGCGCTATGTCGCACTGGGATTAGTAGCGGCTTTCGGTGCGGCACTGGCGGTTATTTGCGTGCGCGTGCTGGTGCAGCGCCAAGCTAAGATTGTGCTATTGAGTTACCAAGCGATCTTTGTCGCGTTGATCGCGCTGGGCCCCAGCCTCTATCGCTGGTGCTGGCCGAACTTCGATGAGGCTGTGCTACTGTTGGCCATTGGCGTGCTATCATCGCTGGCGCAGTGGCTTGGGGTCAGTGCCTATAAGCTGGCACAGGCAAATGTGGTGGCTAATCTTGAATATGCAAAGATGCTCTACTCAGTACTTCTGGGCTACTACTTGTTTGCCGAGGTGCCCAATACACTGGCATTAGTTGGCGCAAGTTTGATTTTGATCAGCCCGCTTATGGCGCTGGTGTGGCGAGTGCTGAGTAAGTCTGGCCAGGCGTAGGTGCTGTCTTGGAGGAGTGAGAGCTATGCTGAGTATTACACAACTGGCAAAGCGCTGTGGGGTCTCGCGTACCACAGTGCTCTACTATGAGCGCCAGGGTTTGCTGCTAGCGGCCAACCGGGGAGAAAACGGGTATCGCTGGTACAGTGAGCACGAAGTTGAACGCCTGCATAAAATAGTCGCCTACCGCGGTTTTGGTGTCCCTGTGGCCAAATTGGCTGCACTGTTAACGCACGATGAAGGTACACAAGGGCAGCTGTTGCAGCAGCAGTTCGACAGCCTTGAAATGCAAATTCAGCAATTGCGGTTACAGCAGCGTGCCATTGTCGATGTCTTGGGGGGGCCGTTACAGGGACGGCAACCCTTGAACAAGGCGCGCTGGAGTCAAATTATGCGCGATGCCGGCTTTAGCGAGCGAGATATGCGCAACTGGCACATTCAATTTGAGCGCTCAGAACCGGCAGGTCACCTCGCTTTTTTGCAGTCGCTGCAGATTGATGCAGCCGAGATCGCCCGTATTCGCGCCTGGGATTGACCGCAGGCCCAGTAAAGCTTAGCTAAATGCGCCATCTATATGACAGTGCATTCGCGGCTGCGGCGCTTTTTCATATACTAACCGTCTTCACCCTAAACCAGAGCGGGCAGCCGATTGCAGCTTACAGAACACATCCTTATTGTCGACGATGATCAAGTCACTCGCGACTTCCTGGCCAGCTATTTTGAACGTGCAGGTTACGCTGTGCTGTGTGCACACACGGCCGAGGAGGCCGAGCAGTTGCTAGCGCAGCACGATATTGCGCTGCTGTTACTCGACATTCGCCTGCCCGGCAAAGATGGGCTGACCCTGACCCGTGAATTGCGGGTGCGCTCAGAGGTTGGGATTATATTAGTCACCGGAAGCCAAGATGACTACGACCGCATTATAGGGTTGGAGTGCGGTGCCGATGATTTTATTACCAAGCCTTTCCAGGTGCGCGAGATACTGGCGCGCGCTAAGAATATTATTCGCCGTGTCGCGCTGTGTCGGCGCCAACGCGATCAAGGTGATGCCGCACAGAACGAGATGTACTTTGACAGCTGGAAGCTCTCGCTGGCCAGGCGTCAGTTGATTGATGCACAAGGCGTACTCACCCAATTGACTGAGGGAGAGTTTCAATTGCTGCTCTGCCTGATCAACAGCGCGGGCCATATTTTAAGCCGCAACCAAATCCTGGATCAGATTCACAACCGCGAGTGGGCGCCCAATGATAGAACAGTAGATGTGTTAATTGGCCGGTTGCGCCGCAAACTGAGTGACAGCCCAGCCAATCCACGCCTGATCATCACAGTACACGGTGCAGGCTATCTCTTTACCCCGCAGATCGCGCGCTAGTGATGCGAGTATACTTAGCCCTGCTGCTGTGCTGCTGGAGTATCAGCGCGTCGGCCCGTGAAATTAGCGGTTGTGGTCACCCGGAATACCCTCCGGTGTCCTGGGTGGACAACACAACATTGGTCGGGGTGGCACCTAGTGTTGCGCGCCACTTATTCGCTGAGCTTGGCTACACCTTAACACTTGATACCAGCGGCAATTGGGAGCGGTGCTTGCAGGAAGTGAAAGCGGGGAACATTGATGTGGTACTCGCAGCGTATCGCACCGAGGCGCGCAGTGAGTTTTTACACTACTTAGATAACTATTTGGTCGCCGATCCGCTGAGCATTTTTATCCGCACTGCAGATGAGAGTGAGTACCGCTCTCTACAAGATCTTAGCGGCAAGCGAGTCGGATTGTTATTAGGGGATAGCTTTGGCGATGCGGTGGATCAATTCCTGAAACAGCACACGCGCCGTGAATTTGTCTCAAAGGGTGCGCAGAATTTTGCCAAACTGGCGTACTCAAGGATTGATTTGAT
>JBMZCU010000356.1:0-3500 GCA_049613705.1 Pseudomonadales bacterium
GCTTTAAGTTATTTAAGATAGGGTTTAAACGAATTTGCTTTTCAGTGACCAGTACTACAGGAACACCGACTGATTGGGCGTCTCGGTGCCTGCATATAAATTTCTCACGAAACTCAGGATCAGAGACTTTTGATAGAGGCTTTACTTCTATAAAGCGCATGCCTTTAATTTTATCAACAACAAAGAAATCTGGAGTGTATGGCAGTTTTTTATCTAGATAGTTGTAGTAATAGCCTTCGGGTTGAGCTTCAAAAGAGGTTATGTTTAGAGAGTATTCAAAGTGAAAACAAGTATCAAATTCCAATGTGGATTCGACAGTCATAATGCTGTCCATCTTAAGACTGGAAAACTTGTAAAGGTTTTTAACGCGAGAGTGTTTTAGATTACGCCGATACATAACATAGCCGCCATTTCTCGTAGTATCACTACAAGATAGTATCTTATGCAGACTATTGTGCAATTTATGCACACTTATGCTTCAAACGACACATAAACTTTTGAAATTGGAAGCAGCTCCATCAGCCACATCCCGGCACACGAGTCGATCGCTGTGGCTGCTCCCTTCCAGGCCTGACCAGGTTCACGATGTATCGTTGCGAGAGGACCGACAGAGCTACCACAGTGCGGCAGAACAGCCTGTCTCGATTGAGAGCGCGCAGTATAGCAACTTGATCAACGATTGCAAAAGGTTCTTGGAAATTTTCTAAAACAGTGAAATTTGTGTTTATAAATCCAACACTTCTCCCTTAATTGCTATCAAATACAGCGTCTAACACCCGCTCTTTGACCCACAGATGCAACGGGTCATTATCGATTCTGGCGTGCCAAAAAAGCCTGAACTCGATCTCCGGCTTGTACATCTCATCCGGTAACTCTTTGATCACCACCCGCCTACCCACGGCATTGGCGGCGATCAATTGCAGTGGCAGCATAAAGAGCACATCGGTTTTCTCGCAGTAATCGATCACAGACTTAAAGTCGGAGACTTTGAGTACCACATCGCGACTGAAACCCATGGTCTGGAGAAAACTGTCAGTAAAGGTGGTGCCCTTACCTGTGATGGCCACATAGCCGTGCTTGGCTGCGAGGTAGCGCTCGAATGTCAACGGTTGCTGGCTGAGCGGGTTATCCTTACCCATGATAGCCACCAACTGAGTGCTGCCTAGAGGACAAGAGAGAATATCTTGTTGATCGAATTCAATATCAATTCCCGAGACCACATAGTCAGTCTGTCCTTTGCGCAGCTCTTTAAAATAATCGCCCTGTGCGCTGGAAGCCTCGAGCTTGAGCTTTGGCGCATCGCGCATTAAGTGGGACATCAGCTTTGGCATATCAACCCAGGCATCTAAATCCACCCCGGTAAACCGCAGTGTCCCCCGCGAGAGCATAGGGTCAAACTCCGGCGCTTGAATCAGCCCCGAGACCGATTGCAACACCTGTGGCAATTGAGTCGCCAAGCGCAGCGCACGATTTGATAGGGTGTAGCCCTGCGCACTTTTGACGAGCAGAGGATCGTCAAACAGTACGCGCAGACGCTGCAGTGCACGACTCACCGCCGACTGGCTCATATGCAGCTTTTCGGCCGCTCGGGTGACGTGTTGCTCCTCAAGCAGTGCCTGTAAAACCGTGAGCAAGTTGAGATCGACTGACCTTAAATTCACTTGACGCATGATACTCATCACCATTATGCATTAGACGCAGCCATGATAACGATTTAGAGTGATCAAGCCTAGCGACAATGGTGTTGCAAAGCTGTGCGCGAGTGTAAAGTTAAGTAAAGCTTGTGCGCAGTGCTAGCCAAACAGAGCCAGCGGTGTAAAGTCACAGCTGTCGAATCTAACTGAACACACGCTGGATTGTTCTGGCAGTGTAAGTCAGTAAAGGTGGCATAGGTATGCATTGATAGCGATCAATCGCTGCAGGATAGAAGGTTACTACCCGCTCGTTTAGCGCCCTAGTAATTGGGCCTCAGGGTTGGTTGCAGTGATGTTCGCACACAGTGAGAAGTTTTATTTTTAAGAGTGAACTTCTAAAGATAGGTGCAATCAATGACAACAATGAGTTTCATTCATTATTAGGTATTACAGCTCTATGGCTTTTATCAAACACGCGAGAAATACCCAGCGTCAATTTGGCTGGACGATGATCATCCTGCACTGGTTCATGGCGCTGAGTATCATAGGGCTGTTCGGGCTTGGCCTCTACATGGTCGACTTGAGCTACTACGACCCTTTTTATACCCTAGGCCCTAAAATTCACGAGGCACTGGGCATCGTCATCACACTGATGTTGCTGTACCGCTTCTACTGGAAGGCAGTCAACCCAAAACCTGAGCCCCCGGCAACTAACTCTGCCGTGGTCAACAAAGCGAGTGCCGCAGCGCACCACTTGCTCTATGTGTTGATGGTGGTGGTGCTGGTGTCTGGGCTGTTTATTTCATTTGCCGGTGGCGAGGGGATCAATATCTTTGACCTCTTTGTGATTCCAGGCCCGGATAGCTTTTTTGACAACCAGGCGTTTCTCGCCGGTGAAGTTCACTTTTACGTCGCCTGCGGCCTGATGGCGCTGGTTGCGCTACACGCGCTGGCGGCACTGAAACACCACTATATCGATAAAGATACGACACTCAGCAACATGCTGGGAATAAAGGAGAAATCATGAAAAAAACGCTTAAAACGACAGTTCTAGCTACGGCTTTTGCCGCACTGAGCACTTCTGCCCTTGCTGCTGATTACGTTATCGACAGCGATACAAAAGGCGCACACGCCCAGATCGACGTTGCTGTTAGCCACTTGGGTATCAGTTACACAAAAGGTCGCTTCAACAGCTTTGAAGGTACTCTCAGCTACGATAAGGACAAGCCAGAAGCTTCAAAGGTTAGCGTCACTATCGACACTACAAGCTATGACTCTAACCACGCCAAGCGCGACAAGCACGTTAAGAGCGGTGATTTCCTAGACGTTGCCAAGTACCCATCAGCCACTTTCGTCAGCACAAACGTAGCGGACAAAGGTAGCGACATGCTAGCCATCACAGGTAATTTCACTCTGCACGGCAAGACGCAATCTATCACTTTTGATGCCCGTAAAATCGGCGAAGGCAGCGATCCATGGGGTGGCTACCGTGTTGGTTTCGAAGCGAAGACTGAGCTTAAGTTCAGCGACTACGGCATCGATGCACAGAAGAAAATCGGCACTGATGCTTTCATGCTAGATTTCTTCATCGAAGGCGTACGTAAGTAATTAACGCCCTCTGCCACCTGTGCCCTGCCATCGGCGCAGGTGGCAATTCCCTCCCCCACGCTTTAAAATGTGCGCCAATGTCTATCACGAGATATTTGCACGGCTATCACAGCACCCTACACAAGCCTATTAAACACTTCACTTGCGCTGATCACACCTCTTAAATTTGTGTCACAGCCCATTGTGTGGGTTGATAATTGCCTTGGGGCGTCGCAGATTTCTCAACTACCGATCGAGGTTTTATGCTCTACATTCTCC
>JBMZCU010000357.1:0-3477 GCA_049613705.1 Pseudomonadales bacterium
AAAAAACCAGCGCAAGCTGGTTTTTTTATGTCTAATTAAAGGCATTAAAAAGGGGAGCGAGCTCCCCTTTTTAATATGTAACGCGCTTAACCTAACTGCACGCGTGCATTGCGGAATAAACGCATCCAAGCACCATCTTCTTGCCACTCCTGTGGCGCCCAAGAGTTCTGTACTGCGCGGAAAACACGCTCAGGGTGGGGCATCATAATAGTAACGCGACCATCGGCACTCGTCATACCTGCGATACCATCTGGTGAGCCATTTGGATTTTGCGGATAATGCTCTGTAACCTTAAGCTGACTATCGACATAGCGCAGCGCAACAGCAGAGGCATTATTGGCCGCTACTCTTAACTCATCAGCGACAAATTCAGCACGTCCCTCACCGTGGGCAATGGCAATTGGCATACTTGAACCTTCCATTCCCTGAAGTAAAACGGACGATGACTTTTCAACCTGGACCATAGCAACTCGCCCTTCAAACTGCTCTGACTGGTTACGTACAAATTTCGGCCAGTGCTCAGCACCTGGAACAATTTGCTTGAGGTTTGAAATCATTTGGCAACCATTACACACCCCCAGTGAGAGCGTATCAAGGCGCTCAAAGAAGGCACTAAACTGGTCGCGGGCCACTGTGTTAAACAAAATGGATTTAGCCCAACCTTCACCCGCACCTAAAACATCACCGTACGAGAACCCGCCACAGGCGACCAGCGCATTGAAGTCCGCGAGAGACAAACGCTGCTCAAGAATGTCACTCATGTGTACGTCCACACTTTCAAAACCTGCACGGTCAAACGCTGCAGCCATTTCTATTTGACCGTTCACGCCCTGCTCACGCAGTACCGCAATTTTAGGCTTAGCTCCCTTATTAATAAATGGCGCTGCGACGTCATCATTAATATCAAAACTCAAATTAGCAGAAAGGCCTGCGTTTTCCCGATCAGCAATCAGCGAAAACTCCTGTGCTGCACACTCTGAATTATCGCGCATCCCCTGAATGCGATAAGACGTTTCAGCCCAGTATTGTTGCAGCTGAGAACGTGATGCCGAATAAATTTCTTCATCGTCGAAGAATACATTAATCAGTTGATCGTCATTCACGCCACCAATTACTGCTGAGCACTCACCCAAGCCTGCAGCGTTGAGTTCTGTTAAAATTTCTACGGTGTGCTCGCGCTTCACTTGGATCACAGCCCCAAGCTCTTCGCTGAACAACGCAGCCAAGCAATCTTGTTCTGTCTCTGCCAGAAGATCCAAGTTCAAATCAACTCCCGCCCTACCGGCAAAACTCATCTCAGCAATACATGCCATCAGACCGCCATCTGATCTGTCGTGGTACGAAAGTAGCATGCCCTGCTTATTTAACTCTTGAATCGCTGCGAAGAATGTTTTCAGTAAATCCGGGTTATCCAAATCGGGAACTTGATTACCTACCTTGTTGTACACCTGCGCCAGCGCAGAGAGTCCCAAGCGATTTCGCCCCTCACCTAAGTCAATCAAGATCAAGTCCGTCTCACCACTATCAGTAACTAACTGAGGTGTGAGTGAACGTCTTACATCGCTGACAGGCGCAAACCCAGAAATAACCAGCGACATCGGCGCAGTGACACTCTTATCTTCATCGCCTTCGCGCCAAGCCGTACGCATAGACATCGAATCTTTACCGACTGGGATAGTGATACCCAACTGCGGACACAATTCCATACCGACTGCGCGAACCGTATCGTAAAGCTTTTCATCCTCACCTGGGTGGCCCGCTGCACACATCCAGTTAGCTGACATTTTAATATCACTGAGGTTGTCGATAGCTGCGCTTGCCATGTTAGTAATCGTCTCGGCGATTGCTATACGCCCAGATGCAGCTGCATCGACTAAGGCTAGCGGCGTACGCTCGCCCATCGCCATAGCTTCGCCTGTGTAACCTTGGTAAGACGCTGTAGTCACCGCACAATCTGCAACAGGCACCTGCCATGGACCAACCATCTGATCTCGGGCAACTTGCCCGGTAATCGTGCGATCACCAATTGTAATCAAGAATGACTTCGACGCTACGGCTGGCAACTTCAGCACGCGCTCTACTGCATCTTCAAGCTCAATACCTTGTGTATCAAACGCCTCTACCGCGTATTCAGCCCGCTCTACGCTGCGGTGCATTTTAGGTGGCTTACCAAACAGTACCGACATTGGTAAATCAACGGGGTTATTTTCGAAGTGGCGGTCGCCAAGCGTGAGGTGATGTTCCTCACTCGCGGTACCAACTACAGCATAGGGGCAGCGCTCACGCTCACACAGACGCTCAAATAACGCCATATTCTCTGGCTGGACCGCTAATACATAACGCTCTTGGGATTCATTACACCAAATTGCCAAAGGCGACATACTTGGCTCATCATTGTTAACTTCGCGCAGTTCAAAGTTACCACCGCGCCCGCCGTCTTTGACAAGCTCTGGGAAGGCATTCGAAAGCCCACCAGCACCGACATCGTGAATGAAAGCAATAGGATTTTGATCCCCCATCTGCCAGCAGCGGTCAATAACTTCCTGACAGCGACGCTCCATTTCAGGGTTCCCACGCTGAACAGAGGCAAAGTCTAAGTTCTCTGCAGAGCTACCTGAAGCCATCGAAGAGGCAGCACCGCCCCCCAGGCCGATCAACATAGCTGGGCCACCTAGGCAAATCAGCTTTGCGCCAACTTCAATCTCGCCCTTCTCTACGTGACCATCTTTAATGTTACCCATACCGCCGGCGATCATAATTGGCTTGTGGTAACCGCGTATTTCTTCACCTGCTGCGCCGTTTACCGACTGCTCAAAGGTTCTGAAATAACCGCTGAGGTTAGGTCGACCAAATTCATTGTTAAAGGCTGCACCACCAATTGGCCCTTCGATCATAATGTCTAGTGCAGAAACAATACGCCCAGGCTTGCCATACTTAGACTCCCAGGGCTGCTCGAAACCTGGAATATTAAGATCGGATACCGTGAAGCCGGTCAAGCCAGCTTTCGGCTTACCGCCGCGCCCTGTCGCCCCTTCATCCCGGATTTCACCGCCAGAGCCAGTAGCCGCACCGGAGAAAGGAGCGATAGCTGTTGGATGATTGTGTGTTTCCACTTTAATAAGAATATGGATATCTTCAGCGCTATAACCGTACTGATGATCGGTACCTGATGGGTAAAAACGCGGCGCATGGCTGCCTCGAATAACAGCTGCGTTATCCTTATACGCTGAAAGTACGTTATCGCCACCCACTTCGTTGGTGTTGCGAATCATGGCAAACAGCGACTTCTCTTGAGCCTGTGAGTCGATATCCCAAGAAGCATTAAAAATTTTATGGCGGCAGTGTTCTGAGTTTGCCTGCGCAAACATCATGAGCTCTACATCGCTTGGATTGCGATCCAGTTCTATAAAGCTCGTCAATAGGTAGTCAATTTCATCTTCAGCGAGCGCTAAACCCAACTCGGTATTTGCCGTACTC
>JBMZCU010000358.1:0-3467 GCA_049613705.1 Pseudomonadales bacterium
GACAGGTTGGTCTTTTACTACCGTCCCTCGCCGGATGGCAAGCGCCTGTTGTTTGGCGGCCGCGCGCTGGCGCTCGCCGATAAGCCGGCTGAGTACACCCACTTTTTACAGCGTAATATGTTGAGCCTCTTCCCACAATTGGAGGGCGTGCAGCTCGAACACGCCTGGTCTGGGCTGGTGGCCTATAGCTTCGATCACGTGCCTCACTTGGGCCGCGGTGACGACGGTCTCTACTACGCGATGGGTTACTGCGGCTCCGGGGTGGCGCGCTCTAACTACCTCGGCCACAAAATAGCGCAGAAGATGCTGGGGCTGGGCGGCGAGACGGTGTTTGAGCAGTTCGACTTCCCGACGCGCTTCGGCTATACGGGTACTCCTTGGTTTATGCCGGGGGTGCTGCGCTGGCACTCGCTGCTGGAGAAGTTGGGACTGTAGAGCGCTAGGGTTTCAAGTGATAAAACTGCGCGAAGGTGTCGACGAACCAGCGCAGTTTAGGATCGCGGTCATAGGTCTTGTGCCAGTAGAGTGAGAGCTGGTAGTTGGGCATCACAAAGGGCAGCTCACAGCTGCGCAGCCCCAGTTGCGGCGCTATCTGCTCGGCGTAGCGTCTGGGCAGGGCCAGTAGGTAGTCGGTGCTAGGGATAAAATAGGGCGCGGCGAGCAGGCTCGCCATCTTGATCGCAACGCGCCGTTTTTTGCGCAGCTTAGACAGACCCAAATCGACTACGCCGCGGGGTTCGTTCCACGGGGTGACCAACACGTGCTCGCAGGCTAGGTAGTCATCTAAGGTCAATGGGTTTTTCAGTGTGTGCTCGGTGCTTCGCAGACAGAGATAATCATCTTCAAACCAGTGTAAGCCGCACAAACTCTCCGGCAGTGCGCTGTCGTGCTCGATACCACAAATTAGATCGATCTCCGCCGACTGCAGTGCCTCCTGCGGCAGGCGCTCGTCGAGCTGCACAAACTCCACCGAGATATGTTCGTAGCACTGGCTGAGGTGAGCGCAGAAATCGCGCATGCACCAGGCGGCGTAGTCTGTGGCGGCGATGCGAAAGCGTTGCTCGCTCTGGGCGCAGAAGGTCGCAGAACTGGCCAGCCCCTTGTCGATTTGCTGCAGCGCCGGCAGCACGGACTCTGCGAGGCGCACCGCGTAGGCGGTGGGCAACATGCGCTTGTCGATACGCACAAAGAGCGGGTCGTCGCAGCGCTCGCGCAGGCGCTGTAGCGCGTGGCTGCAGGCGGACTGGCTCAGGTTTAGTGCCTGTGCGGTGTCGGTGACAGAGGCCGTATCAAACAAACTGGCGAATAGCTTGAGCAAATTGAGGTCGAGCTGGGTATGATCTTTCATGCATGTTGCTCATTCATTAAGTGTGAAAAATGCATTAGTTTCATTGCATAGCTTAGCTTACACTCATTCCCAACAGAAATTAAATGAGGGTCCAGCCGTGCGACAGATCAGGGCAGTAACCATTGCGGACTTACCGCGCTTAGCCGAACTGGAAGCGGTGTGCTTTCCCGCTACCGAGGCGGCTAAGCCCGAACAGTTCAGTGCGCGTTTCGCGGTCTTTCCCGAGTGCTTCCTACTGCTTGAGGAGGATGGGAAAATCGTCGGTCACATCAACGGCTGTGTGCACAGTGCGCCCGAGCTACCCGATGCGCTCTACGCCAACCCAGAGCTGCATCGCCCAGATGGAGACTATCAAACAGTTTTCGGCCTCGTGGTGGATCCGGATTATCGCGGGCGCGGTTTTGCCGGTTTGTTGCTCGAGCGTTTCGCACAGGACAGCCGCGAGCGCGGTTGCAAGGGGATGGTGCTGACTTGCAAAGCACACTTAGTGGGCCTGTACGAGCGCCACGGTTTTGTCTGCCAGGGCGTCTCGGCTTCGAGCCACGGCGGCGCGCAGTGGATGGATATGCTGCGCACGTTTCAAGGGCATCTCTAAAAACCTCTGACGCATCTGGCTTTACGTCAACGTGCCAAGGCTAGGCGATGTTGTGAAGGCGGGCTGGTTGCCCGTCGAACAGCATCAACAACGTCTTGGCTGTTGACGTAAAGCCCCGTAGGGCGCTGCCTACAAGCAAGCATCGCCGTTGTTGTTACTCTCACTAAGACCACCAGTATTAGTTTCGAGTAACGCCTAGCCGCTGCATGCTTGTAGGTTGCGCAGATAACATCTTAGGTTTTTAGAGGTGCCCTTAACGGTACTGTTTTTTGTACGCAAAGGTCATAAGAAGAGGGATTTAAAGTGAAGCACAGTGAAGTAGCCGTCAGTATCGATACCGCGTTAACTCAGATAGGGCGCGAGCCTGCGAAGCAGTGCGGGTTTGTTAACGCACCTATCTATCGTGGCTCGACGGTGATTTTTGACACCGTTGAAGACTTGGAAAACAACCGCGCCAGATTTGTCTACGGCACGCAGGGCACTCCGACTATTGCACACCTTGAGGACGCCTGGAGCGAAATTTCAGAAGCGGCGGGTACCGTGCTCTCTCCTTCAGGGCTCGGCGCTGTTGCACTGGCATTGATGGCGACGCTCAAAAGCGGCGACCACCTTTTGATGACTGATAGTGTCTACCGGCCGACGCGTGAGTACTGTGAGGGTTTTTTGGAGCGCTTTGGGGTCGAAGTCACATACTACGACCCTATGCTGGGGGCGGATATCGCCGGGCTGATACGCGAGAATACCTCGACTATTTTCCTCGAGGCACCTGGCTCGCAGAGCTTTGAAGTGCAGGATGTGCCCACAATCACGGCGATTGCCAAGGCGCGCGGTATCAAGACCATCATAGACAATACCTGGGCGACCCCGCTGTTCTTCAAGGCGCATGCCCACGGCTGTGACCTCTCCGTGGAGGCCGGTACTAAGTACTTGAGTGGCCACTCGGATTTACTGATGGGTTTAGTCTCAGCCAATGCTGAGACCTGGCCGGCACTGCGCCGTGTCTACGATCATTTGGGGATGTTGCCAGGTGCGGAGGATTGCTTCCTCGCACTGCGTGGGCTGCGCACTTTGCATGTGCGCCTGCGCGAGGCACAATCGCGCGCGCTTGAGCTGGCCAACTGGCTACAACAGCAGCCAGAGGTGATCCGCATTTTGCACCCAGCTTTTGCAGACTGCCCGGGTCACGAATACTGGAAGCGCGATTTCACTGGCTCCAGTGGGCTTTTCTCTATCGTGCTCGATCCTAAGTACAGTAAAGCGGGGGTCGCTGCGATGCTGGATAACATGCGGATTTTCGGCATGGGCTACTCTTGGGGCGGCTATGAGAGCTTGGCAATCCCCTTTGACTGCAGCAGCTATCGCACGGTCACTCAGTGGGAGCCCGGTGGATTGACGATTCGCCTGCAGGTCGGTTTGGAAGATCTGGACGATCTCAAGCGCGACCTGCGCGATGGTTTAGACAGGCTGATTGACTAGCTTGCAGTAAGGCCTGCGGTCAGCTGGCCTTATCGAGCTTGATGCGGA
>JBMZCU010000359.1:0-3429 GCA_049613705.1 Pseudomonadales bacterium
TCGCGAGCGCCACGAGCTTAAATCCGCACCTTTCAGGGATGGCGAGTACTGGTTTAATTGGTCGATTTACATACCTGAGGACTACCCGGTGATCTATCCGGTGAAAGTTGCGCTGGGGCAGTTTCACCAGGAGGGCAGCCACCCTGTGTGGATGTTCCAGAACGGCAAGGGCGGGTATATCGTCGACAACCAGGTCTACGGCTCGACACTGCAGCGCGAGCAAATCCTCAGCGATGCACAGATGCGCGGTAAATGGTCCGATATCCTGCTACATGTGAACTTTAGCGCTAAAAAAGATGGTTTTTTCAAAGTGTATGTCAACGGTGAGTCAGCACCTAGCTACAGCTGGGAAGGTAAGACTAAAAAGCCTGGCTATCAGGTGTACTACAAAGTGGGTATTTACCGCAGCTTTATCTCTCGCGGCGAGGGGGAGGCGGCCACGCAGGTTGTCTACTACGATGATATTGCCAGGGGATCGAGCTGTGAAGAAGTGGCGCGTTACTTTGATTGTGCCGCGATTGCTGCGCAATCAGCAAACCAATAAACGCACTGCTGCTGAAGGCTATACATGAGGTTTGTTACATGACGTTTTTTACGTGAGAGGCGTTACATTCTTTGCGTCACATTGTTTATGTTACTTCAGCTGTGCCACGTCAGCAGCGCTACATCAGTGGCGTGGCTGTCGTGCCGGGACTGTGCTGTTGAGTGTGACCTGACAGCACAGCCAGTTTACGATAGGGGCTGCGTCTGAGGAAACTATCCCTCTTTCAACCTAGCTACTGAAACCTAGCCACTCTTAACCTTGCGCTCCATAACCTAGCGCTCCTCAACTTATACCTGGCCTCGATGCTACCTATATTCATCGTAGAGCCTTGGCATGGGAGTAGGCGAGGTACCTTTGCCTGCCTTTAAGCTGCTTCGCAGCGCACGGGCTTTGAACGGGAAGTGCTAGGCTTGTACTGGGTGAGTACTACAGCGCCAAGTATCAAGCTTGCACTGAGGTAGTCGTTGACCTCTATATGCTCGCCGGCGATGACAGCGCCGATAAAAAGGGCAACCACAGGGGGGATATAGCTGGCAGACGCCGCGGTAACTGCCCCTAGCTTGTCGATGATGTAGTAGTAACTTAAGTAGGCGATGCCAGTGCCCAGTGTGCCCAACCCTAAGATGACACCCAGTAAAGTATGCGTATCTTGTGCCATGCGGGTTATGCCTTCTAGTTCAGTGGTGCACAGCAATACCAGCAGCGCCAGTCCCAGTTGATAGCAGGTCAGTGCGACCCCTGAAATACCCAGCGGGAGAATAAAGCGCTTGGCGTAGATAAAGGAAGCACCCAGGCTCAAGGAGCCCAGCGCCATGTAGAGAGAGCCTTCTAAGCTGGCGCCGTGAGTTGTGCTGTCAAAGGGGGCGGCGATCAGGCAGATGCCGAGAAAGCCGGTGCAGAGCCCTGCGATGTTAGCGGCACTTGGGCGCGCTTGCTTGAGCAGCAGTGCCAGCAGTAGTGCGAAGATGGGGATGCTGCCACTGAGCGCGCCAGCGATCCCTGAATCCAGTAGTGAGGTGCCTTTGGCAAAGCCGTAGTAGTACGCCAAGGTGGCCAGTAGCGCCATCATGATAAAGTGCTTTAGGTGCCTCAAATGGGATAGTTTTATTGCGCCACTGAACAGCGCGAACAGTGCCACAGGTATAAAGCCGAAGAAGACCCTTAGTAGAACGATTTGCTCGGCGCTGACATAGACTGCGGCCATTTTCATATAGATAAAGTTACTGCCCCAGATAATTCCGAGTGCCCAAAAGGCGATGTGTGCGAGCTTGTGCATAATAGATGTCCGACGTGTTCAAGATGCTGTCTATTGTGCGGATTAAGGGGGTAGAGACAAACGATTTAAATTGCGTTATAAGATAGAAAAACTATTTCATAGGATGGAGTGACATCATGGTGCAAAGCTTACCGCCACTAAAGGCGCTGGTGGCTTTCGAGGCGGCGCTGCGCCACGCCAGTTTTAAACTGGCGGCGCAGGAACTCTATCTCACCCCGGGAGCCATTTCACAACAGGTCAATAAGCTAGAGCAGTGGCTGGGTTACGCGCTGTTTACCCGTGCGCCGAGAAAGCTGTGTGCGACCTCACAGGGACTTACCTACTATGCGCAAATAGCACCGGCGCTGGCGCAGATAAGGGCTGCCAGTGCGCCGCGTCAAACTTCTGCACGCGCGGTGAGGCTTTCACTGACACAGACTCTGGCTGCAAAGTGGCTCGGCCCACGTCTGGGTCAGTTTATTGCACAGCATCCCGAGATAGAGGTGCACATCAGTGCATCAAATCAAATGGTGGACTTTAGGAGCGATGACGTCGATTTGGCTATTCGCCACTTCGATGGCCTAGATGCGCAGTTAGAGACGCAGTTAGTGTACGACGATCAGATTTGTGTCTATGCATCGCCAAGTTACTTTGAAGTGCTTGGCGCTGCGCGGGACTTGTCGGCAGCGACCTTGATCGTGACCGATTTTTACCCGCACTGGGGTGCTTGGCTGAAACAGGAAACACAGGGGGCGCTGGCACAATCTGACTTAGCGAGTTTGCATTTCGATCAGGCGGTATTGGCGGTCGATGCCGCTGTTCGCGGCCAAGGCTTAGTGCTGAGCAATGCCTTGATTGTGCGCGATGAACTGGCCAGCGGAGCACTGATCGAGCCTTTCCAGGCGCGCCTGATTTCGAGCAAGAGTTACTATTTAGTGCAGTCAAAGCGCCGTCCGCTCAGTGAAGCCGCTGAAAAACTTAAAACTTGGCTGGTACAGCAGTTCGACGCCTCTAAAGTTAGCTGAGCTGTTATATATCAATATCGGTGTGAAGTACCGGTGCTACACTATTGTTTTATTTAGGGTTTCAATAATGGATTACACTCACTATGTGTTGGCGCGCACTGTGCATGTACTGGCAGTCGTACTGTGGATTGGTGGTGTCGCTTTTGTCACTACCGTGTTGCTGCCTGCTCTGTACAAAGCGCAAGTGGATGAGCCCATGGCGCTGTTTGAACAACTTGAGGGGCGCTTTTCGCTGCAAGCCAAATTCACCACTTTGCTCGCCGGTATCAGCGGTTTTTACATGTTGGCGTTTACCGGCTGGGGACGTTTGTCAGCGGATGGGGCTTGGTGGTTGCATCTTATGATAGCTGTCTGGGCGGTTTTCACGGCAGTACTCTTCGTCTTTGAGCCTCTGTTTCTGCACCGCTGGTTTAAACGCAGTGCTGCACGTAATCCGCAGAAGACGCTCAAGACAGTACTGTGGATGCACCGGTTGTTATTGAGCGCAAGCTTAGTCGCCGTCGCAGGAGGTGTCGCCGGGGCCCACGGTTTGAGCTTCTTTTAACCTAGTGATGAAATAGTTTCCCTAACTATTTCATCGTCGCCCATTAAAATCTGGCGGCTTT
>JBMZCU010000360.1:0-3418 GCA_049613705.1 Pseudomonadales bacterium
CTCCTTTTTTGTGTTTCATTTTACCGCGCTTTAGCGCCGCCTTTTTGTTGAGGTGCGTTTGCGCGCGATGAAAACTCGGCGCGTGTTTGGCAACCAGGTTTCTGGTCACACTTGGCTGTGATTTAGATTGTTGTTTCATAACTATCTCCTTTGTGGGCGGCAATTTTAAAAGCATAGGAGCGTCCTTGTCTATGTTTGACTCTTCTTAGGGGTAAAAGCCGTGACGTTCTTCGCTTAACAGACGTTTTGTGGTGCAATACGCCCACTTTCAACGGAGGATACAGTGTGGCTGTTAAAAGGGTGGTCGTACTCGGTGGGTACGGTAATTTTGGCAAACGTATAGTTGAGCGCTTAGCGCGGCACGAAATCGTGCTCTTTGTCGCCGGGCGAACGCTCAGTAAAGCGCGTGAATTGTGTGATGTGCTTATCCAGGAGGGAGCTCTGGCTGATGTGCAGCCCGCGGTGCTGGATATCACCCGTAGTGACCTTGAAGCGCAATTGCAGGCCTTGGCACCGCAGTTGGTGATTCACACCAGTGGTCCTTTCCAAGGTCAAAACTACGCCGTGGTACAGGCCTGCTTGGCCATTGGCAGCCACTACATAGATTTAGCCGATGACAGGCGCTATGTCTGTGATATCGCGCAATTTAATGATCGGGCGTGCGCAAATAATCTACTCTTGGTTAGCGGGGCAAGCTCTGTGCCCGGGCTCTCTTCTTGTGTACTTGAGCACTTTGCTGAGCGCTTTAGTGTGCTCGATGAAATCGATATTGCCATCGCACCTGGCAATCGTGCAGAGCGCGGAGAGGCGACGGTGCGCGGTATCCTCTCTTATACAGGGCACAGTTTCAAAACGTATCGCGAGGGTCAGTGGGCTGATAGCTACGGCTGGATGAACCCCAGGCGTCGCTACTTTGGCAAGCGCATAGGGTGGCGCTGGCTGGCGAATGTCGATATCCCGGACTTAGAGCTCCTTCCAGCGCGCTACCCAGCGCTGAGTACAGTACGCTTTCAAGCGGGGTTAGAACTCCCCTTATTGCACTGGGGGATGGTGGGTATGGCGTGGATAGCGAGGCTGGGAATCGTCAAGGATTGGTCGCGCTATACCAAGCCGATCGTGGCATCTAGCAATTGGCTACTATCCTGCGGCACAGATATGGGAGGGATGCGAGTTACCCTGCGCGGCCTGTCACGCGGTTTACAAAAGCACAGTCAGACGCTGCACTGGACGCTGGTCGCACCAAAGGGTGTCGGCCCCTACATACCCACGCTTTCGACAATTATTCTCGCCGAACAATTGATTGCAGGCCACTGCCAACACCGCGGCGCAACGCCCTGTGTGGCGCTGTATGATGTAGACAGTTTCAATCAAGTATCTGCTGATTTAGGACTCGAGCAGTGCGTGGAGGTCTGTGTTGGATAGTTATCTGTGGCTAAAGCTGGTGCACGTGCTGAGCGCGACTGTGTTAATGGGTACTGGGTGCGGCATTGCATTTTTCATGTGGGTCGCCGCGCGCGCTGACAACCCGCAAGTGATAGCGCATACAACGCGCTATGTCGTTTTGGCGGATTGGCTGTTTACAGCGCCGGCAGTCATTATTCAGGCGGGGTCTGGGGTACTGTTGATGAAACTGCTCGGGTTTAGCTTTCAAGCGCCCTGGTTTAGTGCAGTTAGCGCGCTGTTTTTATTCGTTGGGCTGTGCTGGTTGCCTGTGGTCGTCATTCAATACAAATTGCGCACAGAGGCTAAACAAGCACTGCAGCAAGGGCGGCTGAGTGAGCGTTTCAAACAGTTAATGCGGCTCTGGTTGGCGCTTGGAATGCCCGCCTTTGCCGCCATGCTGATACTTTTTTGGCTGATGATATTTAAACCTTTGAGTGTTGTATGAACAGTTTAACGATTGATTTTTTAGGGCGATGGAGCTTGTGCGCGCTGTGGCTGTTTACCGCGCTGACCTCGAGTATCTTAGCGCCGCAAATCGGCTTTGATGTGTTGTCCGAGGCGGGGATCTCTGGGGACGCAGCCAGCGCTGCTGTGTACGGTGGCAGCGCGCTGGATGCGCTACTTGCGCTGTGGTTGATATGGGGTAAGCGCCTGGCCCTGTGTTACAAGCTACAGTTTGTCACTGTGCTGCTCTACAGCGCTTTGCTGAGTGCGATTTCACCGGATTTTTGGCTACATCCTTTCGGTCCGCTGACCAAGAATTTACCTATACTTGTTCTAATTTATGTTCTAGCAAAGCTAGCGCATCAGCGGAGTACTTAACTCATTAAGGCCTGTGCAAAAAGAGCTGTCCATTAAAGCTTGTTCTAAAAAATTACCCCATAAAACCTCAGCTACACGGCTGTTTTTGGCTGGGAAGTTTGACCAACCCCAGGGCGAAGATAATGCCTGTGCAGACGCAGAGCAGACCTAGCTGCTCGGCCCAGCCAAGTGATTCGCCGAGGATTAAGACAGCCAGACACAGCGTGATCGGTGGGACTAAAGCCGCAAAGACTGAGCCTTTAGCGGAGCCGAGCAGAGAGACCGCTTTTGAGTAGAAAAACAGTGCTAAGATTGCGGTCATCACGCCTTGGATTAAACCCTGTTGCAATAAGGTGCTAACGCCCATGGCTGTTAGGTTGTGTGGGTAGACGCTCAGGTAAAAAGGCAGGTAGAGCAGCAGCGAGATCACAGAGACCAGTGCCGTGGCCAGCCAGGCATCGATCCCCCAGTATTTACACAGCAGCGTATAGCTTGACCAGAGTAGGCCGCAACCCATAAACATCAAATCACCCCGCAGGGTCTGCGCATTGATACTACTAAGGCTGTTGGCACCGACGATCAGTACACCGGCTAGGATGAATGCTGTACCCATCAGACGCAGCGGTGTTACTTTTTCACCGATCAGGAAAATGGAGCCCAAGGTGGTGAAGAGCAGCATAGTACTCGGCGCGATGATGCCAAAGTGAGCACTCGGTGCTTGGGTTAGCCCCACAGTAGCCATCAGCACGTAGGGGATGCCGGCGCCCACAGACAGCGCCAAGCCTTTGAGCAGCAGTGTTCTATTGAGTTTGAAGCGCAGCAGTACGGGAAATAGCAGGCTGCCGGCGACGATAAAACGGATGGCCGTAATATCCCACGGGCTGATGGCCTGCAAGGTGGCGAGCTTTGAAAACACGGGCCAGCCGCCCCAGATGAGTGCAGCCAGAAGGCCAAATCCAATACCGTAAAAACTGTGTCTGGCCAATTGCATCGCGTGTTCCTGTCATGAATGTAAAAGAATCACTATAGTGTAGCGTTTCATGTGAAATTTTCGCTGCAAACTTAGCGTTGCTATGTCATATTTACTGCGTTTTAGCCTCTTGGACGCATAAAATATGCAACTAGATACCTTAGATTATAAATTGCTTCGCCTGTTGCAGCACAATTGTCGCAG
>JBMZCU010000361.1:0-3417 GCA_049613705.1 Pseudomonadales bacterium
TCGCAGTGCGGATCAGCGCACTGCTTGGAATGTGTAGCACCGCTCCACCGGCTGGTGAGCGCAACGTAACATCGGCAAACATCCCCGGGCGCAACTGCTCGCGCGGATTGTCAAAGCGCAGGCGCACCTTGCGCGCGCGGGTCTGCGCATCTAAGGTCGGATAGATATAATCTATACCGCCACGCCACACTTGCCCTGGATAGTACTCAAAGTACAAGCTGGCATCTGCCTGCGCACTCAACCATGGCACTTGGCGCTCGAGCACTTCGGCAACCACCCAAACACTCTGTAGCGAACCTATGCCCATCAGCGTTTGGCTGGGGGTGACATACATCCCCTGACGCACGTTTAGCTCTTTGAGATAACCGCTGCGCTGTGCGTAGTGGGTGATACTTTGCAACGCCTCACCGCGGGTAATAAGTGCTTGAATATCGCGTTCGGAAACAGCCAGCGCCAATAGCTTGGCGCGCGCCGAGCGCTCCAGAGCACGGCTGCCGCTGCGCCGCGCGATCAAATACTCCTCCTGCGCGGTAACCAACTCGGGGGAGTAGAGCTCGTAGAGCGGATCTCCGGCACTGATTTTCTGCCCCTCGCTATTGGCGTAGAGCTTGCGTATCCAGCCAGGCAAACGCGTGTGCAAGTGATCCAACTGGGTCTCATCGTATTCCACGTACCCGACAGTCTTGATATCCTGCTCCAACACTGTGTGTATCACAGGCTCAGTGCGTACTCCCAAGTTATTCACAACATGGGGATCGATACTGACAGTTCCCGGCCCGTCGGCATTTTCCTCCTGTGGATAGACAGGCACCAACGCCATCCCCATAGGTGAGAGCCCGGCTTGTCGCGGCGGTAGTTGGGATCCATCGGCGCCACCCAGTAGAGCGGCTCGGGCTCAGCTTCAGCTTTTTTCTCCACTTCTGGATAAACAGGCACTAACGCCATGCCCATAGGCGAGAGTCCTGGCTTGTCACGGCGAAAGTTTGGATCCATCGGCGCTACCCAATAGAGTGGTTCAGGCTCTGCACTTGCACTGGACTGTGCCAGCGGTAGCAGATGGGCGTAGCGCGGTGCAAACACTCCCAGTGCCGCGCCGAGCGACAGTAGAAGTACAGCGTAAATCAGTTTAGCCACGGGCCACCTCCAGTGCGCTGTCTCGCGTCTGTGATGACACTTGCTCGCCCGCGGGCGATAACAGATACTGCAACGTCAACAGCTGCTGTTGATAGTCCACGGCGACATCGATGCGCGTCAGTTTGAGCGCCAGCTCATCGCTGGTCGCCTCAATCACTTGGGTGTAATCGGCGGTATCGCTGGCAAAAGCTTGATGCGCCGCACGGCGACGCTCATGCGCTTTGGGAATCAACACGTTATCGTACTGTTTCAGGCGTTCGGACAACTGCGCTAGTGATGCTTGTGCGGCGTGCCAGCGCCCGCTGAGTTCACGCACTGTGAGTGCTCTGCGCTCGCGCTGTGCCTCGAGTTCCAGTGTTGCCGCGCGCAGCAGTGGATCGCGACTCAGCGCAGGGCGCAACGGCACGGAGAAGGTCACCGCGACACTGGCTAAATCAGCGCGCTGTGCGGCCCCATCGGCACGGTAGGCGTACTGCCCGCTGAGCCCCCAGCGCGGCTTGTACTGCTGGCGCACTAGGGATTTCGCGGTACCGGCAATTTCTACTGCACCTTGATTGAGCAGCACACTGGGGTGGCGCAGCAGACGTTCCTGCGCCTCGCTCTCAGTGCTGTCAAAACGTGGCAGCTCTACGAGTTTTCCCGTCAGTGGTGCCGCAGCTGAGGCCGCTGGTAACCAGCGATAGAGCATACCGCGCTGTTGATCGCGCAGCTGTTCAAAACGCGCGATGCGCTCGCGCAGGCGCTGCTGTGCGATCTCCACTTGCAGTACCTCGTGGCGCTCACTGCGCCCACTGCGATAGCGAGCGGTCGCCACTCTTGATAGCTGTGCAAACAAGTTGCGCTGGCGTTCAATTAGCGCGACCTTGGCCTGAGCGCGCCAACCATTTAGCCAGTACGTGCCCACCTCGAGTCGCAGCTGCGCGCGGCGCAGTTCACGCGATAGCGGCTCGAGCTCAGCGCGCTGTTCCAACGTCTGGCGCTGTAGCGCCAAAGTGTTCCCTCTGGGAAATTGCTGGCTGATACCAAACTGCAGCTGGGTCATATTCTCTTGGCTGATATCGAAACTGTCAGTAGCCAGGTTTGCCAGACCAATGCGAAATGTGGGATCCGGGAGCTGCTCTGCGCTAATCGCGCGCGCGTTCAGCGCAGACTGGTTCAGCTCACTGCGGGTCAGCCAGCGGTCTTGTTCTACGGCCAGTGATAGAGCCTGATCGAAACTCAACGAGGCAGCACTGGCCGTCGAAGATATGAGGCTGAGGCCGAACGCCGCACAAACGAGCGCTCCTCTACCTTGAAAAATTGTCATTGATAATACTCGCTCTCTCGGCGCCGCTCGCTATATAGCGCGGCGCACAATCGATACACGGCACGCAAGGTGCCACCATAAAGGGCGAGGAAAGTGCATCAACAGTCAACGGACACTCGTTCAAGAAGCTCTAGTAATAGGCCCTATGCAGAGACTTATACTGAGCAAAACTACTCACAGCGGTGACGTTGAATCGCGCTTTCCCGAGCTCGGCGCTACCGAGCGCGAGTATTAATTCAGGAAGACGCTGTGTTGAAGGTGAAGCCTGGGATAGTTGTAGCGGGGCCCGTCTCGACCACGGGCGATGCGCCGTTGCAGCTGACCTGCACGCACTAGCAGCAGTGCGAGCAGCGGCAACACAAAGAGCATGAAGAGTTTCTCGGCTGCGGGGCTATCCGACACTTTGAGCCCCGGTGTATCAGCTTTGCACTGCTCGGCCTGAGAGAGGCACTGCATAGCCATTTCGCCGCCCATATCGCCCTGCGAGTGGCGAGTCTCACTAACGGTGCTCATACTACCGGCGCACAGCAACAACTGGCAGACCAGCAGCAGGCAAAGTGTCACTAAACTGTAGAGTGGGCGTTGTCGGTTCACGGTGGAATCACATGTTTTGCGGCCAAAGAGCAGGTTCAGACTGCACTCTTGGCACTGGGTTCAGATTTTTTTTCACTTTTTGAGTGCTGTGGCACTTTTTGCATAAAAGCGTCCGGCGCCTGCCAGCTACCCTCTACATACTTGTTGCCCCAGCGCGCCATCGCCTGGAGTATCGGCAGGACATCCTCACCCTTTGCGGTGAGTAAGTAGTGGTAGCGCTTGGGCCGTTCGCTGTAAAGTGAGCGAGTAATCAACTGCTCGCGCTCAAGCATTTTCAAACGCTCTGCCAGACGGTTGCTGGGAATTCCCTCCGGAGAGCTTGCCAGCTCGCTATAAGTGCGCTTAGCGCAGTGTAAATCACGCAGAATAACGAGGCTCCACTT
>JBMZCU010000362.1:0-3414 GCA_049613705.1 Pseudomonadales bacterium
GCCGTCAAAGCGCACGCGACCGGGGTTTCCCGTTGCACCATCAGGAGAGGTATAGGCAGTATTACCAAAATTGAGGTCAACCCCGAGTACGTAGCTGTCTAACCCCAAGCCCATATTGGCAAACTCTGTTTTGACATTACTGCCTGCGATATTCGAATTCTTACCGTTGACGACCGCATAATCGATATTATCCTCACGGTAAATTGCATTGTTACCGCTTAAGGTAATGGTTGCATCGTCGGCGTACTTTATCCGCTCACTGAGCATGCGCTCTGCATCGGTGAAGGTTGTAGCGGTACCGGTATCTAACGCGTTGTCATCGAAGGTTTTACTCCAATCTCCCGCGCCCGTGTTGTGGCTGAGTCCGGTATTTAAATGCACCCCCGAGCCCGAGCCACTGGCAGTGATCGTGGCATTGATATGGATATTGTTCTCAGCTTTTAGGGTCAAAATGGTGTTTGCAGCGCTCCAGGAAAACGCCGCATTTACGAAAATATCCCCATTGCCCCCCGCCGACCCATTGGTCACTGTATTGAGTTCAACGTTAGTGCCGCCGGCCAAGCTCGTGTTATAGGCTGTAATATTTGAACTATCTATGATGAGATCATTGGGATCGATCAGCCACAGGCCATTCTCACCGTGATCAGAAGCGGCTGTCACTTTTGCACTGCCTTTTACTTTGACATGTGCCGCTGAGGTATCGATAAAGCCCCCATCGCCAGTGCTAGATGAGGCATCTAAAGTACCATCTGCCGTCGTGGTACCGTGCTCCATATCGGCCAAGAGCACAATTTTGCCATCGCGCTCGGCAATGCCCTGTGCTTGAATCACCCCAGAGTTATTCACCGCCGCACCCAGCAGTGCATCGGCAGCTTCAGCGCGCAGTAATACCTGGCCACCATCCGCCCTGATCAACTGGCGGTTCTCTACTAAGCCATTGTACGTACCGGCTTCTACGTCCACTGCCAGTAGGCCGTCTCCGCCAAAGCTGAGCTTAATTTTATCTCCGGCCACCATGGCAACATTGGCGCGGTTGCTCGCATCAGTACTGGCGATCAGCCAACCATCGTTGGTGACCTGATTACCCAAAAGCGCAATGGTATTGGCATTGATCTGACCGCTGTTAGCGATAGTGCCAAGGCCGCTCCCGGCTTCAAATTGATAGTTGCCATTCAAGAAATCGTTATCTTTGATATCCAGTGTCGATGCGACCAAGGCGCCGACATTCACTTGCGCACCGGGGGCAAAAGTAACCCCGTGAGGATTCACCAAAAACACCTGGCCGTTGGCATTCATCTTGCCGAAAATTTCACTGGCGTTACTGCCCTGCACCCGGTTGAGTATCACCGATGAGCTACTGGGCTGGTTAAAGTTAACCGTCTCATTGGCTTGAATATCAAAGCTGTCCCAGTTGACAATGACTTTAGCACTGTTCTGCTGCACATCGAGCTGATTCTGCGAGTAATTGAGCGCGGCATCGCCCGCCGCTACGCTACCGTTCTGAGGCAGAGCATGCGCTGTCGTGTTTAAAAGGAAAGCCGTAGAGACGAAGGTCACAAACGCCCTTTGATAAGGCACCCATGGACTCTTGCCACGTGTCTGTAACATTTCATTGATTTTGATTAACACCATGTTCTACCTTCCCAGCGCTCTACAGCGAGTGCCTGCTAAATATTGTACAAGTTGCCTAAGAACAACTTCGCCTATAACCACACCTGCCCTGTGCAGGGCGCGCTATTACTAGCTACTACAGAAAACATAGTTGAGAATTTGTAAAAGGGTTAATTTGAGCTGAATTTTTTAGCCAACGAGTGTTTAACTAGCGATCTGTAGGGCTTTATAAACGGGAGATGAATATTTTTTGGTGTTTTAAATAGTGCATTTTAGACACCAATTGAAGACACTATTAGCATTATGAAAAGCATACATTTAGTTTAAGCAGCTTTTGCGCGCCTAAGCTGGCAATAGCGAACACCGATCAAACTGCAGTGATCATGCCCTCTCTATTAAGCTCCTGCTCAAGAGCTTGTTACACCTGGATTTGCTGCGGCTATGGGCATTCATCAATCACCAAGCGCGCAGTCCCTGTCGTAACAAGCGGCTATCGCTGTGCTTACAAGGGTTATTTGCATCGCTTAATGAGTGGATATATTCAGGTCAAATACAGCTGCTAAGTTGCAGATTATAAAGATAAAGTCATATAACCAAGGACAGGATTGACAACCGTGACCGAAGAGCTCGCTGAAACTCGCGCTAAATTACACATACTGTTGCTAGACGATGAACAGGACATCCTCAATGCACTTAAGCGCCTGCTGCGTAAGGATTACCAACTAAGTAGTTTCAACCGCGGTGAAGAGGCCCTTGAGTACCTCGCACAACATCGTGTTGACCTGATTGTCAGCGATATGCGTATGCCGGAAATGGACGGCGCAGAGTTTTTGACCCAGGCACGTGAAATTCAGCCGGACAGCGTACGTATTTTGCTGACTGGCTACAGCGACATGGAATCGACCGTCAAGGCGATCAACCAGGGTGGGATTTACACTTATGTCGCCAAGCCCTGGGATAATCAAGAACTACTGCTGACCCTCAGCAACGCCGCCGAGCACATCACACTGCGCCGCGAGCGCGCGCAACTGACCGAGCAACTGAGCGAGGCCAATGCCGAACTCGCCGAGTTCAACCAGTCGCTGGAAGTTAAAATCGAGCAGCGCACCGCCGATCTTCAGCAGAGCAAACAACAACTGCAGCAGGCACTTAAAATGCAAAAGGCACTGCTGCACGACGTGCTGGATATGCTCTCCTCGACCATAGAGTTTCGCACCGGTTTCGGCGCTGGCCACAGCCGGCGCATCGCCCTGCAGTGTAAAGCAGTGGCGCAAAAGCTCGAGTTGGACAGTGCCAGCTGCCAGCGCATTTACCTCTGCGCCCTGCTTCACGAAATAGGCAAAGTAGGCTTGAGCGACGAGGCACTGGCCTCCAAGCGCATGGAAGGCTCACAGGACGAGCAAAACTTTGTTGCCCACCCGGCCATAGGCGCCGAGATTATCGCTAGGGTCAAGCGCTTCGCCCCGCTGGTCGAGACCATAGCGCACCAAAATGAAAACCTCGATGGCAGCGGCACACCGGATCACTTGGGCGGCGAAGACATCCCGCTGGGCTCGCGTATCATTCGCGTAGTCAAAGATTTTGATCATTTAGTCGGCGGCAAATCCAACAACCACAAGCTCTCCATAGGCGATGCCAAGGCTTGGATCAACTCGCGCATGGATATCTGGTACGACAGACGTGTCACACAAGCGCTCTTCTCACTGCTCGAACACCGCGATCAAAGCGCCAGTGACACTATATACAGTGTCGGTTTAGAGGGCCTTAAAAGCGGCGACACTTTAATGGAAGACTTAGTGCTCA
>JBMZCU010000363.1:0-3396 GCA_049613705.1 Pseudomonadales bacterium
GATTTTAAAGGGCTCGCATTGGCCTGTGGCCAATGGTGGTACATCCTGTACCACAATAACCACTGCGCTCGCCGCTATCTGTACCACACCCACAACACTGCAATAGTCACAGTCGAAATCGCCAACGCATAGCGCAGGTTCCAGCGCAGTAGTGTATTGCCCGTTACATCAAAGCGGCCCTGCAGCGAGATATTCACACCCGATAGCGGGCTGACCGCAGACCCCAACCCCCACGCCGCGAGAAAGACAAAGGCTAACACAGTGTGCGGCGGATCCAGCGGCAGCAGTACTGGGGCGACAATAGAGATACCTATAACCATGTGAAACCCGAGCATGGCCAACAACACGATAAACAGATAGGCGCCACAAGCCGCCCAAAAGTCAAACTGACTGACGAAAATTGTCAGCTCACTGACCGCCAGCACCTGCTGAATACCGTAACCGAAAAAGCCAGCACTTAAAAACAACACGATTTCATTACCCATTTTGCTCAGCGGCCCCTGCGCGTGGCGCTTCAGTGGTTCCACGCCCTCACCTTTGAAACACAGTACGGCCAGGCACAACAGAGGGGCGCAAAAGGTAATGATGTAAAGAATCGACAGGTCGGCAAAGCCGTAGTGAAACGCAAACACCAGCAGCGTCAGTACGCACGGCAGCCAAAGACTCTCTAGGCGCAGTGGGTAGCCGTAAAATTCACGCATTTCACCTGCACGCGACAACTCAACATAAGTATAGCCCAGCGCAAAAGCGCACAGCCCAATACCCACAGGGATCAAGGTCAGTATTTGTGCGTGCGGTGCATAACTCAACGCCACGGCCATGGCGGCGAAAAACGGAGACCAAAACGCTGCACAGGTAAAACCGCGACTGAGCAGCACGAGCTGTGCTTTACTGATCGGGCGATTGGCCGCCAGGCGCTCTGCGTGGATTTGCAGGGAAGAAATATTGATGATCGCGCCAAATAGATGCACCGATAAAAAGGTACCTATTGCGCTGCGCCTACCGCGCGGAAGCCGCTCACCACTTGCCAGCGATGGCTTACTGACAATAGGCAGAAAACTCACCGCGACCAACATAGAGACAATCGACAAGTTAGCCCCCAGCATACTGGCAAGCTGATAGTGCGCGCCTTTAAACAGCGCATAGCCATTGAGCCCAGCTCCGAGCGCTACCAGCAGCATGCTCTGGCGCGCGCTGCGCGGTGAGATTCTTGCGCGCGCCGCCCCTGCTGCCAGCGCATAAAAGAGCACAGCCGCGACGATAAAGCTCGCTGACAGTGGCGCCAGCAAGCTCAACAGCATTGCCAACAGCACCGCTACACCTGGGGATAGCAATAAAAAAGGCGCGCTTGAGTTACACTTTTGCTCCATCTACTCCCCCATTGGAAAATCACTCTCTGCGCGCAGACCATAAACTACAGCACCCTCAATCACAAGGCGGCGCGATCAATACACAGTGTCGATATTGTATTGGCAGGCACAGCTGGCATACTTGCCACATCGAAAAAGATGCGAAAAAGGAACCTATGAAAAAGCACACTACCGCTCTCTTGCCTTTTGTTGGCCTCTGCCTCCTCAGCAGCGCGGTTAACGCCGCTAGCTTAGTGGACGTTTACACGAAAGCCAAAGCCTCTGATCCACAACTTTTATCCGCAGCGGCAAGCTTTCAGAGCAGTGCCGAAGATGTTGTACAAGCCAAAGCAGCACTGCGACCCAATATCAGTGGCGAGCTCAATGCCAAGCTGCAAGACAGTGCCGCTAGTGAGCGTGCTAACAGCCAGGGTTACAGCATCAATTTAACCCAGCCTATCTACTCACCAGCACTGGGCTCCGCACTTGAGCGCGTCGAGATCAATGATCAAATCGCCAAACTTCGCTACCAGCAAAGTGAGCAAAACCTGATTGTGCGCACTGTCGATGCCTACATTGCAGCGATGACAGCTAAGAGTAATTTGACGACGGCCATCGCCCGGGAAAAAGCGATTAAGCGCCGTCTCGATCAGGCGCGGGTCGAATTCGATGTCGGGGTTATCGCCATCACTGATGTGCATGAAGCCAAGGCCTCTTACGACAATGCCAGGGTCGATCGTATCGTGCGCGAAGGCGAGCTGGAGAACAGCTACCAGAGCTTACAGCGCCTCTCTGGTGAAGCCATAAACAATGTCGACACCTTAGATAGCAAATACCCTATCGAGCATCTAGAGCCGCTGACCAGTAGCTACTGGGTCGAGCGTGCCAGTGAAGGCAACTTGGCGCTGATAATGGCTGAGCAAAACATAGAGGCCTCGAGCAAAGATACCGCTATCGCCAAATCGGATCGCCGCCCAAACCTAGAACTACAAGCCAGCCACAGTGGCAGCGAAGATAGCGAGCGCGGCTGGAGCCGTGATTCACAACTGTCTTTAGTGCTCAATGTTCCCATTTACCAGGGCGGCGCACTGAACTCAAAAGTGCGCCAATCGCTCAGCGCGCAAGAGGTAGCACGCCAGAATTACCAGGACAACCTGCGTGAAGTGACGCAGACGACGAGGCGCCTAGTACGCGATATAGAAACAAATATCTTAGCCATTGCAGCGCGCAAGCAGAGTATTGTTTCCAGCCAGGCTGCACTTAACGCAGTGAACGAAGGTTTTAAGGCGGGAACGCGTAACATTGTCGACTTACTACAGGCCGAAGACTCTCTCTTCAGCGCCCGAAACAACTATGCCACAGCACGCCTTGAACAGGTTAGGTTGTTGCTTAGTTTGAAGTTTCAAACCGGAGAAATTGCAGAGCAGGATATCCAAGACATTGCGAAGTGGATGCAAGCGCAGTGATATACAGCCCGCCGCGCTGTGGCGGGCCCATCTATTTTGTCCGCTCAGTGAATGACTGGCGGCTCTCCATCTACCGGTAAGATCAACTGCCCCTCACCATCACAGGCCAGCGCCCCGCGCTCGGCGCCGAGTTCCAATAAGTGATCGAGCATCATCTGCGTGATATGCCCACTGACAATAATGCCCGCTGGCGGGTCCTCATCAAACACTTCATCAATCACTAGATCATCGGCGCGCAACCCTAGTAACAACGGGTTTTCCTCGATTAGCGGAGCGATGTCCTCCGGTGAGAAAACACTGTGGCTACCCGCTACGCGAATCGCTAATTGATAGGCATCCTCAACTTCTTGATCCAACTGCGCTAAGTATTCATTTTCCGAGGCGACAATCAGTGTATTGAGCCTGCTGACACCGGGCTTTTGAATTGCTTTTAACGCCTTGTTTGAAACACTGTAGTCAGTCTGCATCGCCAATTCTTCACGTCGATTAATCAAATCGTAGTAAATTTTACCGCTACAGATAACCAAACGCTTCACATCAGCAGGATCTGCTTTAGATGAAGAATCAGGTAGTACGGTTTT
>JBMZCU010000364.1:0-3389 GCA_049613705.1 Pseudomonadales bacterium
AAGCGGCGCAAACACACCGTATTACTGTCTTTTTTAAAGCATTGCGCCGAAGCGAAAACTACAGGCATATTAGCGTAAATTAATGATCTAGGCAGCTATTTCTTCTTAATAAATAGCTCAAAATTCTCATGTAAATTCATTTCCATATCGCGCACTCTCGCAATGGCCTCCGCATCGAAAACAAGGCCTTCACTGAGCAGTAAAATGCCATCCTTACTGATCAAATCACGGGTCAATTGCATACCAATTTGCAGCCCGTTACTGTGCACGCGACTGTCGTGCATCCCCTTACCTGCTTTGCTCAAGCGCGGCAGTAAAGTGCTCAGGTACTGCACCATATCATCGCTGTAGCGCTCGCGCGCGTACTGATCCAGATAGGCAATCGCTTCCTCTGTGCTGTAAGCGCGCTCAAAATATCGCCCGCTCACCAACTCTGTATAATCGTTAATCACCGCTAAGAGCTGTGCCTGTTCGCTGATCTGCTCTCCCTTGAGTCCTTTTGGATAGCCAGAGCCGTCGAGATACTCCTTGTGCTCGAGAACGATTTTAGCAGCGCGATCTAGGGGGCGGACTATCATCATCGCCGCATGGCTAAGCTTTGGATGGGTATTGAAGAGGCGCTGCTGCGATATATTCAACTGAATATACGGAATGTTGAGCAACTGATCATCAAAGCTCATTTTACCAATATTGCGCAAGTGCCAAGCATTGATCACATCGTGGCTTTGCTGCTCGTTAAAACCGCACTTTTTGCACATTTCATGTAACAGCAAATTGAGCTGCTGGTTGCGCCCACTCGCGCGCTGCCCCATGCGGGCAAAAACTTGATTACTCAGCAGGCGGATCAACTGCTTGTTAGTTTCCACTGTATGTTCACGTGATTTATCAAGCTGGGCATTCAGTTGATCAACTTGGCTTTCGCGCTCAGCCAATAGCTGTTTTAGCCGCCGTTTCTTCAGCAGCTGGATAAACTTGTTATTCAAGTCATCAATAATACAGTGCAGACGATGTTGTAAACGCTGCTGATCGTCAAAGAACTCAATCACTTCCCTAAACACAGCGCCAGATAACCCCGCCATCTCAGCATATATTGACTGGTTGCACAGCATATAGGGAATACAGTAGGGCGAGTGCACCTTTACACCTTCACAAAAGCGCAGCGCGCTGGGCGTCTTGTCGTCCTCTGCTTCAAGTGCACTGAGGCCGAGAAAAAGCAGGTGCACTTTGGGATAACGCGTGACATCGTCGGTCATAGCCGCGGTGTGAACATTGATTGGCATAGGTGCTAAGAGATGGTCTAACTGCGCTTGCTGCGATGCATCAAAGCCGGCCAGCAACACGTGAATTTCAAATTTATTCATCTCACCCTCTTGCTACTTATTTATCGATATTTCAATAATTTAGCTATCATAAATCAGTTATAGCCCATTATCACACAAAGCGCCAGCAGCGACCCTAGCCCAGGTCAACAAAGCACACTTTAGGCAGCAATGGCTGGTTAACGTTGGCGTGCCTAGACCAATGGCGAATACGCCTCTTTGCAAACTTACTTTATATTCCCTGAAATAGATCAAATTAACGCAAATTAAATGCAGTAAATAAGCGATTGCCTGCTAGACTTAATAATGCAGTTTTTTACTTTGTAATTAATTGCTTAGAGATATGAGGAAACCCCTTTTAAGGGATTGACCTTCCAGCTGTCAGCTCGATATTTTGGAGAGATTAAGTGTTCAACCGTAAATTAAAGCAGCAATTTGAGCAGCTCGCTCGCAACTACGAAACCAGTGAGCAGCAAAATCAGCAGCTGCTCACGGAAAATGCCCAATTGAAGGATGAGATCGTACGCCTTAGCGAAGAGAGCAAACAGAACAATGCTGATACAGCCCCTGTGGTTGGAACCTGGATGCAAGGCAATGTACTGTTACAGGACACCCGCCAGAGCATGGCTGATCACGCCTCTAGTTTAGCCCAAGAGCAGCAAAATCTCGCCAGTACTAAAAACATCTTTCATGAGAACAGCCAAGCGGTCTCTGATATTTTAACCCGCGTCGGTGATATCAAATCGCGCTCCACGAGCAGTAATCAACACGTTCAAAGTTTGGTGGATGTCGCAGCGCAAATCGAACAGTTCGTCAGTGTGATTGGCGACATTTCTGACCAGACCAACCTACTGGCGTTAAATGCGGCGATTGAAGCGGCTAGAGCAGGCGAATCTGGTCGCGGGTTTGCAGTGGTCGCTGACGAAGTGCGCAACCTCGCGCGAAAAGCCAACGAGGCCAGCGGAGAAATCGCCTCACTGGTCAATCAAGTCAGCCAAGTAACTGCCACGGCCGGTCAGGAGATCAATCAAGTACAGCAACTCAGTGAAGATGTTGTCGATTCCGCCGAGAAAATAAACCTAGGCGTCAGTCGTGTCGTCGAGCTTTCACTCGACATGACATCGACTATTTCTAGTAGCGCAACCAGCAGTTTTGTCGAGACCGTTAAACTCGATCACATATTGTGGAAAAACTCAGTCTACGAAGGTCTGCTAAAACAAGATTTCTCTCTGGTACAGACACTGGCTGATCACAAGAGCTGCCGTCTTGGATTGTGGTACTTAGATTCTGAGCGTAACGCTAACTTTCGCGGCCGCCCAGGCTTTAACGAATTAGACCGCCCACACGAACAGGTACACACTCAAGGCCGCGCTGCATTAGTCGCCGCACAGGAGGGGCGCAATGAAGAGGCATTAGAGCACCTTCAAGCCATGGAATCAGCCAGCTTAGAAGTCGCCGGCCTCTTAGACAAACTCAAACAAGCCTAAACGTTAGGCCAAATTGCTGGGTGCCGTGTGCTCCACGCGGCACTGCACCTCCACTTTGTACATCTAGCGTATTGCTTACCTGTACCCCAGCACTCTCACGCACTGCTCGACGTGCTAAAAAGCGATTTCAGTACCTTCCCTACAGTGCAATTTCCACCCCTAATCAATTAGACATTTCAACCCTAAAATAGCGTAATCTTTGTTCTAACTGGCGTAACCCGCATGGCTACTGGTGCCGCGAGAATGTTAAAAAAAAGCGGCCATATTTTTTTAATTATTCTTAGAAAAAGCTATTGAAAAAAAATAAAGCACTGATTCTAATAGAATTTTAGCGTTTTACCGAAGTTATCCAAGTTTTCTGTGGATAGCTGGAACTTTCCCCAGTTACGGCGCATTTTACTCACAACTGGATAGATAAACAGCCTATCAGTAAATCGTTATGTTTAGATTCATCACGACTTACGACAAGCAAATCGGGAGCAAAGCTACCCGCCTCTATGGACAGCTCCACTTACCGTGAGGCCAGTTGCATTTACAGGCCCAATGTCACCCCTGGCACTCGTTTTTTATCTTTAAGTTTAAC
>JBMZCU010000365.1:0-3384 GCA_049613705.1 Pseudomonadales bacterium
TATCATCTGCTCGTCGGTGAGGTGCATGTCCAGCAGTTGGCGGCGCAGCGGCCACTGCACGTACTCGTGAAACTTGCCGGTTATGCGGTTTGTGCCAGGCTCGCGTATGTGCCAGCCACCGATTGGATCGGGTGCATTCTCATCGACGCCAAACAGTTTCATTGCGTGGGTATTCATCACCTCACCATGGCTGAACCAGGTTGAAATGTAGACTGGGTGATCTGGCGCGATTTTATCCAGTGAAAAACGATCAGCTTTCTCATCTTCTATGACCTCGACACCGGCGAGCCCGAGAATCAAAGTACCTGCGGGCACTTCTTTGGCTGCTTTTTCAACGGCTGTGAGCACTTGTTCCCAAGTGGGCTCCCAAGGGAGCTCGATCTGATGTCCGACAGGCGCGTTGGAAAATGAGTGATAGTGGGCATCATTGATCCCAGGCATTGCGAAATTGCCTTTTAAATCAATGGTTTTCGTTTTTGGGCCAACAAGTGCTGAGATCTCAGCACTGGTGCCGACCGCTAAAATACGGTTGTCGCGAATGGCAATGGCCTCAGCACTGAGGTTAGCGGGGTCCGCTGTGTAGATTTTGCCATTGGTCAGGACGATGTCAGGGGAGCTTGCCTGCTCTTGGGCGGCGGCTAAGCTGCTGATGCCGAGCACGACAGCAGCGGCGAGCTGCGTAATCTTGCGTTTAGTGGCTCTGTGGCTCATAGGGAGGTCCTCAAGGTTAAGGATGTTGAATATTAAATACAACTGTATTTAATTGTGGTGAGCTTTTCAAGTAGCGAAGCTTAGCGATGTGTGCTTTATGCGTATCAAATCAAACTAAGTCTTTAAAAATCAGGCTATTAAAATTAAATAAAAATGTATTTAATTTTTCTACACAGAGCACAGAGCACAGAGCACAGAGCACAGAGGAGAGGGGAAGTAGGAAGTGGTGTCGAAGGTGTCTTTGAAGTGCGTGCGAGGAAGAGACGATCCAGCGCGGCGTTGCACACTGGATCGGATTGCGCGCTACAAGTTTCGCGCCTCCCACTGAGCCTGGTTAAAACCCTGCACAGCGAAGGTAAAGTTAGGGGCGATAACGTCTGTACGCAAGTGTTTAACTGCCTGGTACTCCTCTGATTTCCAGAAACCCTGTAGGTGCTCCATTGAGGGGAATTTGAACAGGGTGAAGCGCGCCCCTGCATTCCACTCTCCCTCGTAGTGCTCCATAAATTGCTCGGTCTCGCCGGCGATTACTAGCTCGCCGCCCCACTTGTCCATCAGCGGGTGAACAGCTTCACCGTAGGGAATCAACGAGCCGTGCCCCTCTGGCATATACGAGCTGGCGACGAGATAGGCGGGTATTTGATCTGTCATGGGATATCTCCTGAATAGGTGGTTTAAGTGGTTTTAGATAGTTTTAAGCTCTGCACTTGGCGAAGTCTTTGAGATAGGCACTAGTGCCGCTCGTCTAGCAGTCGACTTTGCACAGTACTCAACAGGGATTGCCACTGCTCGGCTGTGACGAGATGCGGTGGCGCGACGCTGTTGACGAAACCGCTGCTCATTACGACATCTGGGTTGAGGGGCGCTAATTTATCTAGGCTTGCGATCATAGCTTCGGCGGAGCCGCCAAAGCGCTGCAGTATCAGCGTGGCCCACTGGTTGTTCCACTGGAACAGCGTGTCCCCGCAGAAGAGGTAGTGACCGCCGTGCTCAGAGTGGTAGCTGAAGCTGACGCAACTGCTGGTGTGACCGGGTGTCTGCAAGACATCTACGGCATCGAATTTGTGGTCGGTGCGCTCAAAAAAACGATCCGCGCGGGCGTACTTTGCAATGGCATTTGCCTCGCCCTCTGGCACTATGAGTTGGTGCCCGAAGCGCTGGCGCAGGCGCTCCAGGTTGGCATCGGCCTCATCGCGGTGGGTTAGCAGCTGGTATTTAAAGCCGCCGAGGGCTTCAATCCGCTCTAAGTCCTCTTCGCTGTTGGTGTTGTAGAACAAGATATTGCCGCTTGGGCGCGTTAGTAAAAAGGCGCTCGTGCTCATGCTGCCCGCGCTGTATATCTGGCTCTGCCATAAATCTGGAAACAACTGCTTCACTGAATACGTTCCCCTTTACTTCTGTGTTGCTTGCTAGTCATCTGGTAGGGATATGGTATATGCTTTAGTGATGATAGAAAGTTAATAGTCATTAGGTTTGCTTATAGTGTTTAACTTAGAACAACTGCGAATGTTTGTCGTTACGGCAGACACGGGCTCGTTTTCAGCCTGCGCCCGTCAACTTGGCAAGGCGCAGTCGGCTGTCAGTCAGGGGATTGCCAATTTAGAGATAGATCTCGGGGTCGAGATATTTGATCGCGCCACGCGACGCGCCACGCTGACCTCGGAAGGGGAGCGTCTGCTGAGTTACGCGCGCATTGTGTTACAGCAGACCCAAGAGTTGGACGCCGCGGCGAAATCTATTGTGCGCGAGGAAGAGCCGTGCATATGCATCGCGGTTGAAAGCGCACTGCCCACGGCACCGCTCGGGCGTTTGCTGCGAGCATTCGCGCAGCAATTTCCGGCCACACAAGTGGAGCTGCTCTCGATTGCCAGCCCCGATATTGTGGCGCTGGTGGACAGTGGGCGAGTGGATCTGGGGCTGATGTTTAGCGATATGTCATTCAAGCGCGAAGTGGACCTGTGCTTTATCGGTGCACTCCCTCTATACCCCGTGTGTGCCCCAGAGCATCCGCTGGCACAGCTGCGCGATATCGATATTGCACACCTCTCTGGCTACACCCAATTGATTTGCCGCGGCGTCGCTGGCGCAGGTGTCGATCACGAGGTGCCTATCTCGGCGATGCAGTGGTCCAGTAACAACACAGCGTACGCCTTAGAGCTGATTTTGCAGGGCAACGGCTGGGGTTATTTGCCAGTGCACATGGTAGCGACACACTTAGCTGACGGGCGGCTGCACAAACTGGCAATGCGTTTAGATGAGAAACCCTGGAGTCCCACTGTCGATCTGGTGAAGCAGAAGAATCGGGCAGATGGCCCCGCGGCGAGATGGCTGGCTGAGAAGTTGATGAAAGTGCTGGATTAAGTTTGCCGTCATAGCAGAACTCAAACGCTAAGACTAGGGCTAAGACGTGCTCTAAGTTGAACTCGCTAAGTGATCAGCCCAGTTGTGGGGGTAATAAGCGCCATTCACTGTGGAATGGCGCTTGTACGGCTATTTAAGACCTAGAAATCCAGCCCTGCGAGCAAGTCGTCGTCAACTAGGTTGGCGAAGGTGACTTTCAATTTAGGGCTGCGCGCCATTTCGCGCTCGATGGCGAATTTCGCCTCCTTGTTTCTGGCCCAGCTACGACGCGCGATACCGTTGTTTACATCGAAGAACAACATGCTCTTGAGA
>JBMZCU010000366.1:0-3348 GCA_049613705.1 Pseudomonadales bacterium
GCAAACCTGAAAAAGCTCTTAAAGACCAATCAAGATTCGCTGCAGATGAAGATTGAACTTGAGCAGCAGGCAGAGCGCGAAGCTATTCAACAGCAGTACAATGAAAAGATTGAAACCCAAAATAGTATGTTAGCGCAGAGTAATACTGAGCTTGAAAGCGCTATAGATGAACTAAAGAGCACCCAGAACAAGCTGGTAAACGCTGAAAAAATGGCGGCACTGGGGGGCATGGTGCAAGGGGTTGCCCACGAGTTAAATACCCCGATAGGGCTTTCGATCACAGGTACCAGCCATATCAAGTCAGATACGTCGCGCATCGTAGAGCTGCTGGGAGCTGGCAAGATGAAAAAGTCAGATTTAGACAGCTACTTTAGCACTGTCATGGATCTGTCCGGTTCTATCAGCACGAGCCTTGAGAAAGCCGCGAGTCTTATTCGCTCTTTTAAACTGGTGTCTGTCGAGCAGCACGAGGAAGTGCTACAGATTTTCAATGTGCACGGAAATTTAACGGACATTTTGCACAGTATCAATCGCAGTTTGGTCGAGAAAGGTGTGGTGATCGATAATCAAATACCGCAGGAACTTTCTGTTGGCAGCTACCCTGGGGTTTTTTACCAAATCTACACGAACTTGATCAACAACGCGCTGTTACACGCTTTTGAGGGGCGCAGCGAAGGGCACATTTGGATTGCCGCGCAAATGCAAGGCGATCACTTGAGCCTGAGTTTTAAAGACGACGGCTGTGGCATGAGTGACGACGTCTTAGCCAAGCTTTTCGATCCTTTCTTCACGACTAAACGCGCTAATGGTGGTACAGGTTTGGGCATGAATATTGTCTATAACTTAGTACACGAAAAGCTCTTTGGCACGATAGACGTTGTGAGCGAAGAAGGTGCTGGAACAACCTTTACGATTTTGGTACCCGATATGCGCCCAGTTGAGGGTGAGCAGCCGGGGCAAGACATGCTGAGCCAAGCAACTTAATAACATACCGTGGGATGCCCTGCTATTTGCACTATATAGCGAGCAGTGTTTGATACGTTGTCGCCCGGGTTCGCACTGAGCGGCGGAGGAAGAAAAATGAACGATATAATGTTTGCCGATGAGATTGATGAAGGGGAGGTTCTCGCTCCTTGGAAAGTGTTGATTGTCGATGATGAAGAGAGTGTCCATGCAATCACCAAGTCGGTTCTCAAGCATCATCAGATAGAGGGCAAAGGGATTGAGTTTATCAGTGCCTACAGCGGTTGCGAGGCAATAGAAATACTGCAGCGCGAAGAGGAAATTGCGGTAATTTTCCTCGATGTTGTGATGGAGAGTAACGAGGCGGGCCTGGATACGTGTCGGCGTATTCGCGAAGATCTACAGAATGATATGGTGCGTATCATTTTGCGTACGGGGCAGCCGGGTTCTGCGCCGGAAAATGAAGTTATTCTCAAGTACCGCATTAACGACTATAAAGAGAAGACTGATCTCACCGCCTCAAAGCTGTTCTCCTGCATGGTGACTGCGATTCGCTCTTATCAAGATCTCAATAAGTTAGAGCAGAACAAAGAGGGATTGCGCAAAGTTATCGAGGCGACCAAATCGATTTCAGAGAAAAAGTCGATTGAGATGTTTCTCGATGGGATTCTCTCCCAGCTGGTATTTATTCTGGATTCTAGCCAGAGCTCTGTAGTCTCGGAGCGCAGCAGTTGTTTCACCATCGAGTGCAAAGAGGGTGAGCAGTACAAGATTGTCTCTTCGATGAATGTCGAGCCGCAGAACGCAGTAAAAGACTTCTCAGGGTTACCCGTTGAGGTGCAGACCATCGTCAGTGATTGTCACCGTGAGAAAGTTAATATCATTCGCGAGAACTTGTACGCGGGTTACTTTAACTTTGGTGAGGATCAGTGCTACATCTTTTTCCTCTCCGGAGATACTGAGCTGCACGAGTTGGATAAGAACTTGTTGAACATATTCTCTGGCAACATCAATGTGGCCTTGGACAACCTGTTCTTGAATGAGGAAATTATTAATACGCAAAAAGAGTTGATCGAGAAGCTCGGTGAAGTCGTCGAGAAACGTTCAAGTGAAGCTTCGCGCCACGTTCAGCGCGTGGCAGATTTTACCTATGAGCTGGCGATTGACTACGGTATATCAGAGACCGAGGCGCGTCTTTTAAACTCGGCATCGCCGATGCATGACATTGGTAAGGTTGGCATACCCGATGCGATTTTACTTAAGCCTGGCAAGTTGACGGAAGATGAGTTTGAGATCATGAAAACCCATGCCCGCATCGGTTACGAAATTTTCAGTAGCTCTAAGCGCAGTTTGCTTAAAGCGGCGGCTCTGATTGCCAGGGATCATCACGAGAAGTGGAATGGCTCAGGTTACCCAGCAGGGAAGTCAGGTAACGACATACACATATTTGGTCGGATCACCGCTGTGGCAGATGTATTCGATGCGCTCTATCACAACCGTTGTTACAAGCCAGCCTGGCCGCTAGAGCAAGTTGTGCAGCACTTTAAAGAACAGAGCGGTGTGCATTTTGATCCCGATCTTGTGGAAATTGTATTGGGCAATCTAGACAAATACGCGAGTATTGTCGATGAGAGTAATCTCTAACTGCAGGTGACATAAGGGGCGCGCAAGCGCCCTTTTTTGTGGCAGATAGGTGTTGCGCTAGCTTCTTGGCTGTACGGACATCGCGGCAGTGTGGCTGGTCGACATGTACTTGAGAAAACGCGTTTGCAGCTCTAGGCTGTGTTCGTGCGCCAAGCGCTCAGCGCGCTCTGCATCTTGATCTCGAATTGCTTCGATAATGTGGGTGTGCTCCACAACGAGCTCGGGGGGGAGGGTATCGTTGTAAGAGCGGAAGTACAGTCGCAGTACTCTTCGCCCCTCGTCGAGGAGGTCGGCGTAGGCTCGCGTTAAGTAGGGGTTGCGCGCCGCCTCAGCAATGGCCATGTGAAAAGCGCGGTTGCGCTCTATCATACCCACGACATCACCGCGCGCCACCGCATCACTGAACTCGCGCTGGCACTGATCGATAGCTTCTAAATCGCTCGGTGCGCGCAGTTGAGCTGCCAGGCGGTGTGTGGCGCGCTGTAAGAGGTCCAATGCATCCATGTACTTGGGGAACTCTTCGATGTTGAGCGGCTTGATGATAGTGCTCTTGTTGGGCAGGGTGTTGACCAGCCCCGCTGCGGCAAGACGCACTAGCGCCTCGCGCACCGGCGAGCGAGAGACACCAAAACGTTCGGCTAAGCCGACTTCGTCGACACCGTGCCCCGGTGGCAATTGCATGCTGAGAATTTCCTCGCGCAGGGTGTCAAAAATCCGGGTTGCGCTGTCACCGCGGGTACG
>JBMZCU010000367.1:0-3344 GCA_049613705.1 Pseudomonadales bacterium
CTATAGCGCCAAACAGGGCACAGGTCACGACAGTCACCGCACCTAAACCGCCGCGAATCGGGCCGACAAAGGCGTTGACGAAACGCACTAGGCGGTCCGAAATACCGCTGGCACCCATCAGGGCACCGGCGACGATAAACAGCGGCAGTGAGAGCAGGGCGAAGCTGCCGAGCTGCCAGAAAGCGTGCGGCACTAGGTAGCTCAAGCTTTTGCCGGTCATCAGCGCTAGCGAGATCGCGCCGACCCCAAAAACATAAGCGACGGGCATGCCGATCAACAGCAGGGCAACGATCAGCCCGAGAGAGATTAAAACGATAGTCACAGGGTTACTCCTTGAAGATGGCGTTGCTGGCGTGTGGCGATTTATTGTCGTAATCGTTGTAGGTATAGGAGTGGTTGAACAGATCGCGCAGCTTGTACACGCCCATCAAGCTAAAACCTGTGACCGCGGCGCCGACCCACCAAGCCGTTGGCCAGGCCAGGTTGGTACTGCTGCGATTGATCTTGAGGGTGAAAAAGAGGTACTTGTAGGCGTAGTAACCAAACACCGCGACGATGCACAGCCCTACCAAGTCATTAAACCCTTTGATCAGCGCGCGCTGGCGCGACGACAGGGAAATTAAATCCAGGATGCCGCCGGTGAGGTGGCTGCGCTCACGTGTGACCACCACGAAGGCGATGAAGTAGATCCACAGCCCCAGCAGCACGCTGAGCTCTTCAATGGCGGGGATCGCTTGATCGAGCACATAGCGCAGGAACACGGCGAAGGCCATCAGGGCGGTGAGCGCGAGCAGAGCGAACACCAAAAAGTGCTTGAACAGCGCAGCTAGAGCGCTGTCAAGCTGCTTGAGTAATTGCAACATAAACTGACTCCGGTAATGGGCCGCAGCGTGCTGCAGCCCAGGTTAAGCGTGGTGTGAGATCAGTGGGTTGTGTTGCGCAGGCGATCAACTAAATCCTTGCCGACGGTTTGCTCCATCCAGCTCCACTCGTCGCGCTTGATGATAGCGGCCAGCTTTTGCTGCTGTGCTGGGTCGAGCTCGACCACATTGATACCGTAGCCTTTGACATCTTCAATCAGCTTAGCGCTGATCGACTCGGCCTCTTGCCATGCCCAGGCAGTGGCCTGGGTGGCCGATTCCTGCAGAGCATCGCGCTGTGCTTGCTCCAGCCCTTGCCACCAGTCATTGTTGACCAGAAAAACGCCGTGTTCGAAGTAGTCGCGGGTAAAGACATAAGTCTCTAAGACGTCACGCATCTGCCAGATTTCAGACGGTGGCCCGAAAGTGCGCCCGTCAATCGCGCCGAGCTGCAGTGCGGTGTAGAGTTCAGAGAAGGGCATAGGCACAGGGTTAAAACCGAGCACTTCAAAGCGCTTGATGCCCAGCTGAATCGGCGGCACACGCACCTTGATGCCCGCGGCGTCCTCCGGGAAATTTACCGGTACTTTGCCGACGCCTTTGCGGATCGCGATGCCGCCAAAATCGACCGGTAACACTGCCAGTACTTGCATGTTGAGCGAGCCGTAGATATCGCTGTAGATCTTGGTCATCTCGCCATCGGGGCCGTAGATCTTGGCCGCATCTTGCCAGTTATTGGCAATCAAACCCATGTTGGCAACGTTGAGGCGTGGATCGAAGTTGGCCGCGTGAAAGCTCATGCTCATGCCGATTTCACCGGCGATGGTCTGCTCGACCAAGGATGTCCAGTCACCGAGATCGCCGCCGGGGTGGTACTGAATGTCGAAGCTCTCAGGTAACTTGCTCGCCAGGGCGTTTTGAAAGCGCTCGGCGATAGGGCTAAAAATGTGCTCTTGAGGCATTGGGTGGGCTAGTACAACTTTCTCTGCAGCTTGGCTTAGGGTGGCCATGCTGACACTGGCAGCGAGTGCCAAGGTGCAAGAGAAGCGGTTTAAATGACGACTTTGTATCAAGCGGTTTAGCATAACTATCTCCAAATTATTTTTCTTAGATGGATCTTTGGTTTTTGTTAGTTGTTATTTATTAAAGAGTTAGCTTTAGGTTTGCGGTGGAGTACACAAAGTGCTCGCGCCGGACCTCAACAGCATCAAGTGGTGCGCAGGGCGTGTAAACTTGGGCTGGGTTGTTTGCTCTCGCACTCTATTCAACCGGAGCATCGAGGCGTTCACAAACTGATCATTTAAGGGCCTTGAGATAAAATTATTTGCCCATAAAATGGGTGTAACGCTAGCCTGTGATACGCTGGCGAATTAAGCTTTAGGTATTTTGGAGACAGTACAATGAGAAGCCTGCCCCCGATGACAGCGCTGCGCCCCTTTGAGGCGGCGGCGCGGCATACGAGCTTTGCTAAAGCCGGTGATGAACTGTGTTTGACGCCCGCGGCCATTGCCCATCAAATCAAGAGCCTGGAAGCGTTTTTGGGGTTTAAGCTGTTTGAGCGCCAGCACCGTGGGGTGAGCCTCAACCGGGCGGGGGAGATCTACTACCAGAGCATTCGCGCTCTGCTCGAGCAGTTGGAGCAGTCGACCTTAGACCTGCGCCAGAGCAACCTGGATTCACCGCTGCGCATCACCGCTTTTAACGCCTTTGCCGATATGTGGTTCATGCCGCGCTACTCTGATTTTAAGCGGCGCTATCCGCAGATTGATGTCGAGATCACCGCTAACCATCTCAATGTGGATGTGACCAAAGGTGAGGCCGATGTGTGGATTTGCCATAGTGAAGCGCCCCCGGCCGGTGTTGAGGCTGATTTGCTGCTCGAGGATTTTATTTTTCCGGTGTGTGCTCCTGCGCTGCTGCAAAAATACGACAGCGCCCACGCTGCACTGGCCCAATCGCCGTTGATCTACGACTTGTTTTGGCGCGAGGATTGGGCAAATTGGCTGGCCTTTGCAGGGATAGCAGCGCACAGCGCCAGTAGCGATATACAGGGGTTTAACATCTACAGTATGGTGTTAAAGGCGGCCACTGACGGGCACGGTTTTGCGATAGGTCACCGCGCGCTAATCGACGAGGAGTTAGCGCGCGGTGATTTGGTCGCGCCCTTCACTCAGCAAGTGAGCGCGGGCAGGCACTGGTACGCGGTGTACGCCCCCAATGCCTTGACCCGCCCGGAAGTGGTGACATTTCGCCACTGGCTGCACGAGCGCTTAGCGGGGCGTTAGCGCAGTAAATCCAGCGCTGCGCGCAGGTAGATCTTGGCCGCCGCCTCAATTTCATCGATCTCGACGTACTCGTTGAGCGAGTGCGCTTGAGCGATGGCGCCCGGGCCGCAGATCACCGCGGGACAGCCAAAATTTGGCGCATCGGTGGCACCTGGAAAGGCCGCTATATCGGCGCGGTTGCCGACTGTGTCCTCGAAGT
>JBMZCU010000368.1:0-3312 GCA_049613705.1 Pseudomonadales bacterium
CGCGCTTGATAGCACATCCTTATGCTAGCAAACCCTTTCGCCGCATCCTTGCAGCTCATTCGCTCCCTAAAGCCAAAAGTGGAAATAGCCCCTAAGAGGAGTTGCAGATTCTGTGTGCTTTGCGGACGTATAGAGTCTCTGCTCTCTGCGCACGCAGTTTCGCTCTGCCGGCGAGTTAAGGCTTTTTTTTTACGGAGCGTTAAAAGCAGAACCCATCACCCAGAAACGAAAAAGCCCAGCGAATAGCTGGGCTTTTAGAGGTAGGAACTAAAAGATCAATTACTTGATCTTAGCTTCCTTGTACATAACGTGCTTGCGAACGACGGGATCAAACTTTTTGATTTCCATCTTTTCAGGCATAGTACGCTTGTTTTTGTCAGTTGTGTAGAAGTGACCAGTACCAGCTGATGATACTAGACGGATCTTTTCACGATTACCTTTAGCAGCCATTTTCTACTCCTTAAACCTTTTCGCCACGAGCGCGAATGTCAGTAAGAACGGCATCGATACCTTTCTTGTCAATGATACGCATACCTTTAGAAGAGACGCGTAGACGAACGAAGCGATTCTCTGTTTCTACCCAGAAACGGTGCCAGTGTAGGTTTGGCAAAAAACGACGACGCGTTTTACGCTGCGAGTGGGAAACATTGTTTCCCGTTACAGGGCGCTTGCCCGTAACAATGCAAACTTTAGACATGATAAAACTCCATAAGAGATTAAGTTACATCTATTCTGATATTTATTGACAGTAAACATCACTGTCTCAGGCGGAGCGTCCGTAACTTTAGTAGACAGATATCCCAAACCCAGTCGAATAGAAGCCGCGTATATTACACAGAATAAGCACAGAAGGCCAATAAAAATTTAACGCGTCTGGCAACCTCTCAACACGCGCTATAAAAGACCGCGCTGGGCGAAGGAGACAGGTGCACGCTCACCGACAATAATGTGATCGAGTACAGTAATATCCACCAGCGCCAGCGCACTGCTTAAGCGCTTCGTAATTGTGCGATCAGCCTGCGAGGGCTCGGCGACACCGCTGGGATGGTTGTGGCATAAAATCACAGCGCCGGCATTGTACAACAACGCCATCTTTACCACTTCTCGCGGGTAGACTGAAGCGGCATTGAGTGTTCCTTTAAATAGCACTTCAAAGGCGAGCACCGCATGCTTGGTGTCCAAGAAAAGGCAGGCGAACACTTCACGTTGGCGATGGCGTAGCTGGGAGACCAAATAGCGCTTGACCGCCTCGGGGTTGTCCATCACGTTTTCGCGTACCACTGCCTGCAACAGGTAGCGCCGGTTGAGCTCGAGCATCGCCTGTAACTGGGCGTACGTGCAAGGGCCCAACCCGCGCAGAGTACAAAATTGACGCTGCGACAATTCGCACAAGGTGCGCAAATTGCCACAGTGTGCCAGCAGTGAGCGCGCCAGCTGCAGCGCGCTGACACCACGGGTACCGGTGCGCAAAAAAATCGCCAGTAACTCGGCATCGCTCAGTGCACTCGCCCCGCGCTGCAGCAGTTTCTCACGCGGGCGCTCATCGCTCGGCCAGTCGGAGATCGCCATACTCCCTCCCTCACATTCGCATGAAAACGAAAGAGTATTTAGTTTACCTCTAGCGATCCCCTGAGCGCTGTATCAAAAAATCCTATATCTGCGCTTCGCTGTCGCTGCTCTTCGCTTTTTTGTTCTCCTCATCGCTCGCCTGCATCTTCCAATAACTGCTGGCATAGAGGTTCGACTTGGGCACTTCACGCACTTGGCGCATATAGCGGCGTATGTTGCGCATCGCCTCAAACTCACAGGCCACCCAAACGCTGGGATCCTCCTCGCACCAGGGCAGTGCGGTGACCGCATCGGCAAGTAGGCTATTCTGACGATCCGGTGTCGGATTTATCACCCAGTGCACTTCGATCCCTTGCGGGTGCTGTAAGACCTGTTTATCCGCCTCGCTGACTACTTCTATGACCGCATAGCCCACAGCACTTTGCGGTAACATTTCAAGGTTAACGGCAATCGCCGGGAGCGCGGTCATATCACCTGTTATAAAGAACCAGGGGGCCTGCATATCGACTAATTTAGTGGGCCCAGGTCCATGCAGCTGTGCAGAGCTGCCAACCACTGCACGGGTCGCCCAGCGCGAGGCGGGGCCAGAATCACCGTGATCGACAAAATCTAACGTCAGCTCTTTGGCCACATCGTCAAAGGCTCTGATGGTATAAGAGCGCATGCGCTTACGCCCCTGCTCCTCTAGCGCCAACTTGAGATAACCACTCTCCTGCCCGCAGGGAAAGTCCTTTAAATCATCGCCGCTAAAGGTCAAGCGCAGCATATTGGGGGTCAGCCTTTCGGCTTTTGAGACAGATACATTAAAAGCAGCCATAAATCCTCACATCACTAAAGAGTATATATATCTTAATGATAATGAATATCATTTGCAACCATTGAATTTTGCCGATATCAACCGCATGGGTACTTCCAACTTGCCACCCACTTTAAATTTCCTCATCAGTCCCTATTAATGCTGCTGTTATTTAACTGCTGCAGTCTGAGTGAGCTATGAATATTTTATCCCTACAAGCCTTTTCCCACCGCCTCAAGAGCAACAAAATTTTTGAGCTTTTCGTTATTTCCATCATCGTAGTGTCAGCGCTCCTAATCGGCGCTAAAACCTACGAGATACCCGAGTACGCCCTCGGTGCACTCAAAGTACTAGATTGGTTTATCACGGCCTTTTTCCTGTTTGAACTGAGCGTGCGCTTTCTCGCCGAAAACAATAAGGCACGCTTTTTCACTAAGGGCTGGAACATCTTCGACACCTTGATCGTGATTGTCAGCTTGATCCCCATGGAGGACAGCGAGCTGGCACTGATCGGACGCCTGATCCGAATCTTCCGCGTAATGCGTATGGTCTCCTTCGTGCCCGAGCTGCGCACCCTGTTAAACTCTCTGTTGCGCGCCCTGCCACAGCTGGGCTACGTAGTGCTCTTGATGTTTATCATCTTCTACATCTACGCCGCCATCGGCAGCAGTTTCTTCGCCGCGATAAACCCCGTACTGTGGGACGATATCTCCATTTCTATGCTGACCTTGTTCCGCGTCATGACCTTCGAAGACTGGACTGATGTGATGTACGAAGTGATGGAGGTCTATGCCATCGGCTGGCTGTACTTCCTCTCCTTTATCTTCTTGACCACCTTCGCCTTCCTCAACATGGTGATAGGTATAGTCGTCAACGTACTGGAAGACGAGCACGCCAGAGAGCAAGCTGAACAGGACGAGCGCGACGGCAAACTGACCATAGATGAT
>JBMZCU010000369.1:0-3306 GCA_049613705.1 Pseudomonadales bacterium
GTTTTCTTGTGATGACATAAAATAACTTTCTCATTTTGATCCGAATCAACATTAATTCGTTCCAGCTAGCGGAGGGTTTGTTGTATAATGCGGCAAATTTACCTGTGTGCCTAAGATAACTCTTGTGCCGGGATTATAATAATTGCCGCTAATTGTACTATTATGTACGACTAAGGGCACACCGAATCGTGTATTTAAAAGAAGAGAGTATCAGTTAATTATGAATAAGATTCTGATTGGCTTGTTGTTGAGCCTAACTGCATCATCTATGGTAAGCGCAGCAGGCGATGCCGCTGAGGGAAAAGCTAAAGCAGCTAGTTGTGCAGCTTGTCACGCGGCTGATGGTAATAGCCTTGTTCCCAACTTTCCTAAGTTGGCCGGTCAGAATGCTCAGTACTTGATCAAGCAAATGCAAGACATCAAGTCTGGCGTGCGCTCAGTTCCAGAGATGGCTGGTCAGTTAGACGCTAAAAACGAGCAGGATCTAGAAGACATGGCTGCTTTCTTTGCCAGCAAGAAAATTGTCGGTGGCAAAACAGCACAAGATCAACTAGAACTCGGTCAAAAAATTTACCGTGCGGGTATTCCGTCTAAGCAAGTTGCAGCATGTACTGCTTGCCACGGCGCCAAGGGGCAGGGCGTTGCCGATGCAGGTTATCCTGCCGTTGGTGGCCAGCACGCGGCTTATGTTGAAAAACAGCTTAAAACTTTCCGTGTAGCTGAGCGCAACAATGATCCAAATGAGATGATGCGCGATGTTGCTTCACGTTTGAGCGATGTTGAAATCAAGGCGGTTTCCAGTTACATCCAAGGCTTGTATTAATAAGCTCTCGATGTGTTAAAAAAAGCAGCGAAAGCTGCTTTTTTTATGTCTGTTATACAGATGAGCAGACGACAGTACAGTTGATTATTATGGCGAACTTTTCGCGTTAAGCTCGGTCGTAAAAACAATCTAAACACCTTATAAGGGAAAATTCATGAAGCTTAAAACAATAACAGTGGCAGTTGCTGCAATCGCATTTTCTGGCTGGGCTGCTGCAGCGCAGTTTACAGCGGGTAAAGATTACTTTGAAACAGGTCTAAAAGGCACGGCTACACAAGGGCCAGTAAAAGTGACGGAGTATTTTGGCTACTGGTGCCCACACTGTAATAATTTTGAGCCACTGTTAGAAAAATGGATTGAAGAAACTGGCGATAGCATCGAATTTGATCGTGTACCTGTGGCTTTTAGCACCCGTAACCCCAACCAAGTATTTGCCCAGAAAGCATATTATATTGGTACCCAGCTTAAGAGTGAGAAAGCTGTGGACTCTGCGATGTTCGATTTCTACCACAGATACGGCCGTATCTCAGGTCTGTTCAAGGATTTGGACGGCATCAAGAGTGACCCGGTTGCCTGTAAGCTAAAGGTTGATGAAGTTGTCGATACTATTGCAGCGAAACAGGCGGTTGATAAAGTCAGGTTGGGAACAATTCTCAATCAAGAGGTTTGTGCTGCAGATGATCGCGGATGGGGTTTGATGGCGCTATCCAAAAGTAGCCGTGGCTCGATTCGCAGCGAGGAAACGCTTAAAGGAATTTTCGATGCAGCGGGAGTGAACACTGAGAAATTCGATAAATACCTCAACTCGTTTTCACTGAATTCCGCGCTGAAAGCAGGTAATAAAAAAGCGGATGCGGTAGGGATCGACAGCGTGCCTTCGATTGTGGTTAATGGCAAGTACCGCGTCACTTCAGGGGCGGGTTTTGGCAGAATGCTTGAGGTAGTCGAGTTCCTGATCGAAAAGGAAAATGCTGAAAGCAAAAAGTAATATTATCACTGTGGTAAGTAAGTTATTATTGGTGCTCAGAGGGGCCTAGTGCAGTGCATTTAATCGTGTTTCTACGATAGCGCTACTAGGGGTCTCTTTGCGTCAGAAGTCGCTCGATTCAGTTCGGGCGCTTCAGGTACTTGCCCAGTTTTAACGCTATTCGGTTTTGCTGTACGTATATAGAGCTGTTTAAGTTGGGCGGTCGATGCGCGAGACGCGATTTCAGTGGCCGGTGGTGTAGTAACACTTTTACGCTACACCCTTAAATAGAGAAGAAGATATGGCAGAGGGAATGGACGACTCTCTTTTTGGGCTTTTACGTATGCTATGTAAAGGCTTAGAGGGTCAGAGCAAATCTTTAGATAAAAACCTCAGTAAACTGCGCAGCCACATGATGGCTTCTAGTGAGTCTGTGCCAGAAGACCTCATCACTGATATTGAACAGGATCTGCGTATCTTGCACTTAGAGCGCAGAGAAATTAGTCAGGATTTTCTCGATATTGGCACCAGTTGGCGTCAGAACTTGGGGCGTCATTCGCTGGATAAAGCGCAGAAAGAGCGCCTTAAAGATCTCGAGCGTGATTTGCCGCAATCTTGTAATCAAATTTACGAGCTTCCCGCGAAGCTAAAAACACTCCTCGAACTGCAATTTGCACTGGATAACCCAACAGATGAGGGTGATGCCGTTGACTGTAGCGAAGAGTTCAAGCCTACCCTGAAAGAAGTGGGTGGCGAAGTTGTGCTCTTGCTCTCTCAGCTAAATATACCTGTAGAGCGCCGCACTTTGTGCCGCGAGCTTGTCGATGAGATTGAATCTGGTTTTGATCTCCCCTCTCTCCCAGATATCATCAATAGAACCACCCAGCTGATTGAAATTGCACTGGGGAGTAAAAGTGAGGACTTCGAAAATTACCTTCAAGTGCTCAACGAGCAACTTTCAGAAGTCCAAAACTTCATCACTAGTGGCCAAGATGCCAACCTGGAGAGTCAGCAAGAGCGCAGTAAGGCTGACGAGCAGGTAAGGGACAGTGTTTCATCTATCAGTGAAAGTGTATCTGAGGCGACAGATCTCGGTAAGTTGAAACAGACAGTGTCAGTGCAGCTCAACCAGATAGTCGGTGCGATGGATACCCTCAAAGAAGAGGAAAAGAAGCGCGAGACAACCCTCAAAAATAGCTACGACGCATTGAAGAAACGAGTCAGTGCTATGGAGGCGGACGCCGAGCGCGTGCAGGAGTTTATTGAGGACGAGCGAAAGAAGGCGCGCCAAGATGCGCTGACAGGCCTGCCAAACCGCGCGGCGTATAACGATATTATTCATCATGAAATAGAGAACTGGCGACGCTACAGCAAGCCACTGTGTCTTGTGGTGTGTGATTTGGACTACTTCAAAAAGGTCAACGACACCTACGGCCATCTCGCAGGCGATAAGGTGTTGACCCTGATCGGGAAAATTTTACGTCAAGGCTCACGTGCCTCAGATTTCGTCACGCGT
>JBMZCU010000370.1:0-3298 GCA_049613705.1 Pseudomonadales bacterium
CTCCCGTTGGCTCAACACCTAGCTCGCTGGACAGTGCGTTAATCGTATCCGCACTCTGCAGCACTTCCTTGAGCAGCTTTTCTAGATCGCGTGATTTGTCAGATTTAGACAGCAGCGTCTTGAGCTGGCTGCGCGTCTCAGCCAAGCGCTTGAGCGGCTCAACTTTGTCGACAATGGCATCTGGCTCGAAATCTTTCATTGAGTTGAATGATAGATCAACCGCGAACTCGCTGTCGTCATCGCTCAATGTGTTGTCGACTTTCATCGACAACTCTGGGCCAACACGCTTCATCACGTTGTCAAAGTTATCCTTGTCAACCTGATAGAAAGTGCGATCTTCCATCTCTTCACGGTCCGCTTTGTGGGCGGAAAAATCGCCCATCACGCCGACCACGAAGGGAAGTTCTTTCGTTTCTACTGCACCGTTTGTCTCAACATCGTAAGTGATGCTGACGCGGTTCTTACTGACCCGCTTGTGCTGTGAATTTAAAGCCATGGCTTTATCCTCTATCGCTCGCTAACTCGCTTAGTTAGCTTTAGATTCTAGTTTAGCAGTAGTGACGTCGTATTTGATGGTATCGCCCTTCTCAATCTCACCGCCATCGTTCTCGTTGTAGTAAACCAGAGAGACCACTGTGTATGTCATAGAGAAAGATTCGCCAGGCAAGCCACCGTCGCTGCAGCTGACATTGTAATTCGACATACGCGCTTTTTCCAAAGTGATAATCAGGTACGGATCTGCACCGTCACCTGTGCGCGAAGGTTTCGTCAGCAATAGATCAATTGTTTTACCTTCTGTGCCAGGTGCAAACAGGAAGGTTGTCAGGTGCGGGCTAGCACCGTCAGATGTGCGAGTGATGTTCAGCTCGCCCAGTGCAACCATACCCTGGTCGGCGTTGTTCGCGTTACCGACGTCGACACTGACACCGCGCACCGCACCCCAGGACATGTTGTCGATGGCGAAAAAGCCTTTTTTGCTGCCGATGTCGCCGATAGTCGCCGCACCCTTGATTGTGTCGATACCGTCTATACGCATGTACATTGAAGCCATTGTCTTCTCCTTAATGGTGAATTTGCCGCTCTGGCGGCACTACTAAATTGTTACCACTGAAAGCTCTTAATACTAGAGCTCGATGTCTGCTCGCTCTCGCTCGCAGCTTCTTTGGGTTCTTCTACACTCGGCGCGCTCGGCTGTGCCACCGGCACTGCTGGTGCCGCCTGTGCTGTTACTGTTGCAGCGGTGGGTAGAGGCGTTTTCTCCACGCTCTCCAAGCCCGCCATCTGATTAATTCGGCCCATCACCTGGGCGTTGTCACCCACCATTTCCGCCAAGAGTTCCGGCAGTGGCAGATAGCCCCAGCGAATCGCGCGCTCGAGCAGCATATGCACAGGGCTGTGTGGCTCTGTGCGCTGAAAGTACTGAGCAATCTCACGCAGTTGCGCGAATGCTTGGTCCCGATTAACCGGTTCGCCACTGGGCGGTAACTGTGCCGCCGGTGCCACTGCCACGGCAGTTTGCACGCTTTGAGCACTCTCTTCAGGTACCATGGGCGCTGCTGTTTCCACCGTCACTGCGGCCACCTCTTCTACTTGAGGCGCGGCCACAGGTGCTGGATCGAGTGGCCAGCGCGCATAGCTATCGCCCAACAAAAACTTGCAGGCATTGATCAAATCACCCACTAATTTGAGCAGGAACTTAAAACTGATAGCCCGAGCGCCTGCGCTAGTGCAACGCTCGGCAACCGCTGCCTCGATGCGTTTCACTTCAGTCTCTATAGCACCTAGCGCATTGATACGCTCTGTAATGGTCTCGCGCTCTGCACTGAAATAACTGACAGCTTGGTCCTTCAGGGTCTCGAGGGAACCGGCGCGTTCTGCAGAGTAGAACTGGGTGTAATTAATATCACCAATGAGTGGCAAATTGAGCAGCGGCATCGCCAAAATACCCGCGCCCTCACTCTCACCTGCAAGCTGCCACATCGGTTTGATCTTCAATTCTGCCCACTCGCGATCACGCCCTGCATCATCGTCACTCTTGAGCTTCTCAACGGGCGGCTTTGGGTGTAAATCGTCCCAGTATTGCTCGATCACTGAGGCGTAGTCGGCAAATGCTCCCTGCAGAGCTTGCAGCGGATGCGCACCAAACAACTGCGCACTGATATACCAACCGAAGACTTCTACGTCTTTAGCACTCTCAGCCAGACAGGCTTCGCACACTTTGCCCAAGCTCTGCCAGTTTTCAATATTCTGTTCAACGAGGTCATCATCGCTCGCCGCATCGGGAGATTCCATGAGCTGGCGATAGCTCGACTGCGCCTGGTTGTAGCTGTTGCGCAGTGAGCGGTACAGCGTCTTGTTCCCCTTGAGGTACTCGCCGCAGGTCGCTTCATCTGATATGGGTTGAACAATCGCTTCCATTAACTCTGCCTTTTATTCTTCGAGTGAGCCCTGAGTTATCTCTCAGACGCACCGCAACTGTCAATCTGTCATCGCCAACTGCGCTGCGATGGACTGCCGCGCTGAACGTATACACTTGTTGCAATATCGGTGTGTAAATCGATTAAGGTGTCGCCGCCGCGGCACCGGTCGCAGCTGAAGTCGTCGTTGTGGCGACGGCCTGCTTACCCTGAAACTCGTGTCCTGTCAGTATGCCCTTGCCTGTCTGAATCTCAGTCAAACGCGCCTGAATAAGATTGTCATCACTCTTAAATACAACACCGTAGTTGTCGGTGTACTCTTCAATGTACTTTCCAGAAAGTTTCTTCAGGGTCTCTATATGATGCACACCTTTAGCAAACTCGGCATCATTGACAATGCTCGCGTCGGACTTTATCAACTGCATAAAGCGGTAGGGATGTGCGACAAAACCCGAGTTCATGGTCAGCGCAGCAACAATCGGGTTGGAGATCGTCGCACGCTGGAACCACTCGGAAAACGCCTTGTGATCATCCATCATTGTCTGCTCGCTCTGCGCCACCAGCCACTTAGCTTTAGCGATATCCGCCGCTTTAGTCGCCTTGGCCGCATCTTTTGGCTTGGCCTTCTTTGCCGCGGCTTGCGCTGTCTGCGCCGCGTGCTTGAGGAATTCTTTTTTCCACATGCCCTGAGCTGTCTTGCGGATCGACTTCATACGGGTGAATTGGATCACATAGTCCACTAGGTTGGCGATGCGCTGCAAAATACCTGTGACCGCAGCCACGATAGTACCTGCGCCACCGACCGCATCCCCAGCCGCTTCCAGACCCATACTTGTAATCCCAAGTGCAGCATCCTTAATCCCGCCGGCAAAACCCAGCGC
>JBMZCU010000371.1:0-3297 GCA_049613705.1 Pseudomonadales bacterium
GTGCCGCAGGACAAGGCGTTAGCCGGGGTAAAACAGCTAGATACCCTGATGATCGACAGCTTTAAGAGCAGCATCAACGAGCAGATTATCTTCAGCTTACTTATCGCCGTCGGTGGTGTCGTTGTACTCTTGCTGTTCGCACGCAGTATCTCGCGCCCAATCGAGCACTCAGCGGATGTGATCACCGATATCGCCTCGAAAGATGGAGACCTGACCAACCGCCTCAACATGCAGCGCAACGATGAGATTGGCAAACTGGCCAACGGTGTCGACGCCTTCATCGGTAAAACTCAGGATATCGTTAAAGACATCGCCGGCGAGATGGGCAGTGTCGAGGACTCCGCCCTTCGCACCTCTGAAATCGCCAAGCAGAGCAATGTACGCGTCGACCAGCAGCGCGAAGAAATCGAGATGGTCGCCGCGGCGGTCACTGAGATGTCCGCTAACGCAGGTGAAGTTGCGCGCAGCGCCGAGGAGGCCTCCAACTCAGCAGGCCAGGCCAAAAACGCAGTCACTAAAGGCTCTGAGAACGTTAGAGAAAGCGCCGAGTCGATTAAGGTCCTCTCCAGTGAAATGGAGCAAGTCGGCGAAGTCATGCAACAGCTTGCCGGCGACAGTGAGAACATCAGCAAAATCGTCGATGTCATCAACGGCATTTCCGAGCAGACCAATTTGTTGGCGCTCAACGCCGCCATTGAAGCAGCACGCGCTGGTGAACAGGGTCGCGGCTTCTCCGTCGTCGCCGACGAAGTGCGCAGTCTCGCCTCTAAAACGCAGCAGTCGACACTTGAGATTCAACAGTTGATCGACAAGCTACAGGGGCGTTCACAGCAAGCTGTTACAGCACTAGAGCAGGGCAGTAAGCACGTTAACGAATGTCTCGATCGCGCCGAAACTGCCGTGGATACTTTGAGCGCTGTCGTTTCTGAAATCAATGGTATCGACAACATGACTTCGCAGATTGCTACAGCCTCCGAACAGCAGGCGGGTGTGTCGGAAGATATCTCGCGTAATATCAGCAACATTAATTCGGCGGTCAACGAAGTGGCGGAAGCCTCTAATGACAGTCTTGCCGAGAGCGGCCGTCTCTTCGAGCTGGTCAAGAAACTCGAGCAACAGCTGTCTCGCTTTAAATACTAGCGAGCAGCCACACGTCATCAGCCCTCTACGGAGGGCTTTTTTATGTCCAGTCCTTCTGCGTGCAACGCAATTAATTACCGCTGTAAAGCCTTTTAAAAGCTCTGGACATAAAAAGTAAAGCTTGCGCTACTTGCGAGAGGTAGCTTGGGTCTGTCATTACAATCAAACTGTATGACGAAGAACGAAGGGACTGAGCGACAGCTCAGTAGCAAGGACAAGATACGGCTTAGAGGTAGCTCAAAGCGCCGCGCACTAAGCCGATCACAGAGAGCATCAACAGCAACCCAATAACAGAGCGCCGCAGGGTTTTCTCATTGAGTTTGTGAAACAATGCGCTGCCAAAGTGAATCCCCAGTGCCATAGGAACTACCATCGCCGCGCTCAACACCACTAGAGATTGGGTGTAGATTGCATGTCCAGAAGCACTGAGAATAAAGATGATATCGGCGGCGAAGAAAAACAGCACTAGTGTGGCGCGCAGTTCACGCATACTCAGGCGTACAGAGGCCAGAAACGTCGCCACTGGTAGCCCTCCCACAGCGGCCGCGCCATTGCACAGCCCTGAGAAAAGCCCCATAACTGTGTAGCTAGCAGGTGCTACACGCCCCTTGTACTGCCAGCCGGAGAGCAGCAGCAGACTGAGAGCAAAAATCAACGCACTGAGTAATAGCCTGATATCGTCTGCCGGAAGATAGACCAGCGCTAGTACACCGATGGGCGTCGCCACGGCGGCGCCGGCAAGCAGCAGTAACAGTGGTTTAATCGCCGCATCGCGCCAGGTACTAAACGCCATGTGCACGCTGGCGACAATCTCCAAAATAGCAACCAGCGGTACAACGACAGCCGGTGGCATAAAGAGCGCCCCAGAGGCGACAACCAGCGCAGAAAAACCAAAACCGATACAACCGCGTACAACACCCGCAAAAGCGACAATCACGCCGAGCAAAACCCAGTCAAACAGCACTTCTATCCCTCCTCAGCAAGACAACAAAAGCACAGAGACTAGCACAGCCTTACACCCAGTTATGCCTCTTGTGCATTTATTTCTTCGGCGACCTCACAGATAATTTCGCCGAGCAACTGACAGTCCTCTTCACTAAACGTCAGCGGAATACGCATATCTAGCAAGCTCGATAGGTGGTGCTCAGTGCGAGGCAGGTGTGGCATTTTCTCGATGTAGTGCCAGCTGTCGTAGCGGCTAGTGTAACCCTCTGGTGTATCGGCGCCAAACCATTTCAACACGACACCGCGCTGTGCCGCCAGATCGACGAGAGCGCAGATTTTCTGTTCACTCCAGCCCAGCGCTGAAAACTGAATAGAGCTGGCAACAAACTGCTCTTGAGCCGGCCTTGCGGGAATGTTCAGTACACGGCTTTGATTAATCACTTGCTCGATAATACGATAGCGCTTGTTCCAGCGCTCGCACTGGCGATTTAAGTCTTTCAATTGCGGGCGCAAAATAGCGGCGCGCAAGCTATCCATACGACCTGAGTAGTTAGGCGTCTCGTATTTAATCTGCGCAAAAACCTCTTCGTCCGGTGCTGCCTTGTGCTTGCCAAACAGCATGTAGGAGCCTGAGTGCATAATGGCACGCGCCATCACTTCGGGGTTGTTTGAACTCAAAAAGCCCCCCTCCCCCGAGTTGATATGCTTGTAGGTTTGCATACTAAAACAAGCGACTTCGCCAAATGTACCGCTGAGCTGCCCATTCCAGCGTGCCCCCATGGTATGGGCGCAATCCTCTATCACTATAATGTCATGGCGTTTGCAGATTGCCATCACCTCATCCATATCGACAATGTGCCCGCGCATGTGCGATAACAGCAGAAAGCGCGCGCCACTGTCCTGCGCTTTCGTTGCCAGATCTTCCAGATCAATACAAAAGTCTTCGCCTACATCGACTAATACAGGTACGCCGCCAGCGTTGTGAATAGCGCCGGGCACCGGTGCCAAGGTAAAGGCATTACACAACACTAAATCACCTTTCTTGACACCCACAGCTCGCATCGCTACATGCAGTGCATAGCCGCCGGAGGAGCATGCTAACGCATACTTCTGCCCCATATACTCGGCGAATTCTAGCTCTAGTTGATCGACCTCACTGAGCTCTCCTTCTACCGTGTTGTAGCGGTGTAGGCGGCCGCTTTTCATCACCTC
>JBMZCU010000372.1:0-2998 GCA_049613705.1 Pseudomonadales bacterium
TTGGTATAGAGTCTCAGCGCTTGTATAAATAATAGATAAACATTACGCGGGCATACTGACAATAAATGATCAATGGCCGAGACAATCAGAGGTAGTTGCGACGTACAAACACAGGTTGATGTGATCTCGCTTCTACAGTACAACCGGCGATTCATCAAAGTGACAAGCTACATCAGGATATTTGTTATACATTTGCAGGCGACACTCTCGCGCTGTCAAACCGTAAATACTAATGATCACTATTAGGGAAAGACATGGAAATTAAAGAACTACTCAGTCAAACCGACAAACTACCCAACATTCCAGAAGTTGTGCGCGATTTAGTACAAGCGCTCAATAACCCTGACGCCAATTATGGTGACATCGCAGAAAAAGTTACAAAAGATCAAACCATCTCCCTTAAAATCTTACGTTTGGTAAATTCCGCACACTTTGGCCTGAGCCGCAAAGTCGCCTCAATAGATGAAGCCGTCGTCATGCTCGGAATGGGGAAACTAAAGACACTGGTTATCGCTTCAGGCTTTGCCAATAGCGCCAGTGATGTAGAAGGTATCGACCTACCAGAGTTTTGGAGCGACGCCTTTCAAGTGGCCACTATTGCACGCTGGCTAGCAGAGCGCAGTGGAGGCAGCGTCGAGGCCGATCTAGCCTTCACCAGCGGCATTATTCACAACATTGGCCAGCTGTTGCTGCACATGGCACAACCTAATCGCGCAATGGCCATTAAGACCCTGCTCGAGCAAAGCGATATCAGCCGAGCCCAAGCCGAGTCAGAGCGCTTAGGGTTTACCACAGCTGATGCCGGTGAAGCGCTACTCAACCTCTGGAAATTCCCTGAAGAACTCGCCAATGCCGTTCGCGATCAAAACGCTCCACAAAAAAGCGAAGATGACGCCAAACTGGCTGCAACGCTCTTTTTGGCTTGTTTTATCCACGACGCAGCCAAAAGAGAAACCGGCGCAGAAGACGTTGTCGCAGCTTTCCCTAGCGATATTGCCAAGTTGGCAGCGCTGGACTCCGATATCACTGATCATCTAGAAGAAGCACTCGCGCTGCAATCTGGCATGGACAGTTTAGCCGCTGAATAAGCGCTGATAGTCCTATGTAGACTACAAGCTAAGCCCTACCGCTCTGGTCATCGCGACCAGAGCACATACCACCGCTTACTAAAAAGCGTGCGTTTATCACAAACTCAACACCCCACTTGCATTGATTTTAGTAAATCACGCCGACATAGTAACTGATCGAACGTTCCTATATCATATTCGTAAAAGCAAAACACAGTGCGAGGATAACTTTTTGGAAAAGCGACAGCTTGATATCGATATCGTTTCAGACATTGTCTGCCCTTGGTGCATTATTGGCTATCAACGCTTACAACAAGCACTCATCCTGTTAGAGGATAGTGTTGAGGCCAACATCACATGGCACCCATTTGAACTGGCTCCCAACCTTGGCGATGAAGGTGAAAATCTACGTGAATTTCTTGCGGCGAAGTTTGGCTCTTCTGAAGATCAAGCCGAACAAATGCGCCAGCACATCACCGAACAAGGTGCTGAGCTAGGCTTCACGTTCAACTTTAAACCCAACTCAATGCGCTACAACACATTTCGAGCGCATCAATTACTGGCCTGGGCTGCTGCGGGAGAGCAACAAACCGCGTTAAAACTCGCGCTATTCAAAGCTTACTTCACTGATAATCTTAATATCAACAGCATTGATGTACTGGCTCAACTTGCAGACGATGTAGGCCTTGACAGAGCACAAGCACACGAGGTGTTAGAGCAATCTCGCTATGCCAACGATGTTAGAGCAGCGCAACAGCACTGGCACACTCAAGGCATTAATTCCGTGCCCTCCCAAATAGTTCAGCGTAAATACCTTATTCAAGGTGCGCAATCCCCTGAGAGTATCGTAAAGATGCTTGAGCAATTAATGGCTGAGCAAACACAATAGCCACTAAGAAGGCGCAGTCACTAGTACTGCGCCAGAATGCGCGAGACGGGAGCCATATTGGCAACAGTGGTAAAATGAGCCGCCACTTTTTTAAATTGTGCCACCTCCACACCGTCGCCAGCCAACCAACGGGGGATTGCAAAAAGATACAAATCGCACACACTAAATTGGTCACCTAGCACCCACTGATTCTGCAACCAGTGTCTTTCGATCAACTCAAAGCAGTGCTGCATATTTTCAGGTCCCTTCAACTTCATTGACTGCTGGGCGTGTTCATCATCACTCCAGCGCTCTGGACGCCAGATATGTGCGTGGGCAACATGGACTGTCGAACTCAAAAAACTATTGAAGCTGTTGGCGCGTGCCAACCCCAAAATATCGCCTTGCCCTAAGAGCTCAGCATCGGGATAACGCTGAGCAATGTAACTTAAAATCGCCGGTGTTTCTGTGATGACAACACCATCAACCTCTAACGCAGGTACCCGCCCTAAAGGATTTAGTGCCTTAAAACGAGCAGAGTGCTGCTCACCGCTAAGGTCTATAAGACTTGTTTCATAGTCAGCACCTGTACACTCAAGCGCCAGGTGTGATGCCAGTGAAATCGTGCCTGGGGCATAGTAAAGTTTCATCATCTGTCCAAACTCCTCCTTTTAAAGCTGTTCGCGATAGCGGGCAAGCATTTGCTCCTGTGTTTCCAGCTCGCCCTGCGTCACACCTAGTTGATCATTGATGATTTGTGCCATTGTCGGCAGTTCAGCACGGCTAACTCTCGCCGTGTCCAGCCACAATTTTGAGCGCATCAGCGCTTTGGCACAATGCATGTAAAGCTGTTCTATTTCTATAACAATCACTGATTTTGCGGGATTTTTATCACCGCGGCTCGCCTCCAGCAATCCGGTATCAGTGCTGATAAAAGCTCGCCCATTCACCCTTAACGTTTCATCGACTCCTGGAATCAAGAACAAACACCCAGCCCGTCCTGTTTCAATAATATTCACTAAGCTATCTAAACGGTTATTACCGCGGGCATCCGCAACAATCA
>JBMZCU010000372.1:3008-3281 GCA_049613705.1 Pseudomonadales bacterium
TACGCACAAACCCAGCGTCACCCCCTCTTGGCGAGCAATCGAGTTCACCCAGCGTATTAACAGTGGATAGCAGCATAAAAGGTGAGTGTTCAATAAATCGCTTGCTATGCCGCTCTAGCTTTGCCAGTTCTTTGTCAACAGCGCGCCCTTTCGCGTAACCATATAAGTCTCGCAATTGTGATTCAGTTGTTAGACGCGCACTCTCAGCCGTGCCAGGCTGTGAGCAGTGTTTGGTATAACTGTTTTTATCGATATCCAGCACCTCAACACTGT
>JBMZCU010000373.1:0-3271 GCA_049613705.1 Pseudomonadales bacterium
GCCATACGATTGTACATACAGCACCATCTTTGATTAAAACCTTTCCCGCCTTTCTCACTCGCTGTGCTCAGTGTCTGTCGATGCTGTCGACATTACGCGTAGTACTTTTTAATCAACGCCACCGTTCGATCGATGATCTCCCGGTTGATATTCAAGTGGACCACTAAGCGGCACTGCGCTGCGCTGTCGCCGATGTTGATGCCCTGTGCCAACAAATACTCGCTCAAGTGCTGATCGCCGTGCTTGGGAAAGTCTATGAATAGCATGTTGGTTGATACGCGACTGCTGTCAAACGGCAGCGATTCGATAGCACTGAGCTGTTCACTTAGATAGCGTGCCAAGGTGTGATCTTCATCCAAACGAGTGACCTGATGCTCTAGCGCATAGAGCCCTGCAGCGGCAATAATACCGGCTTGGCGCATGCCGCCGCCTAGCATTTTACGGTAGCTGCGCGCACGGGCGATAAAATCTGCACTGCCTGCCAATACTGAACCCACAGGTGCCCCGAGGCCTTTCGACAGGCACAAGGATACGGAATCCACGTGCTGCACGAGCGAGGCGACAGGAACCTGTGAGGCTACAGCGGCGTGCATCAAGCGAGCACCGTCTAAGTGCGTATTGAGTTGCTGTGCTTTGGCGCGCTGGCAGATATCATCGATCACTGCTTGTGGCTGGATCACACCGTTAACGGTGTTTTCCAGGGAGACCAAGCGCGAGCGGGCGAAATGAAAGTCTGCCGGGCGAATGGCAGCCATGACTTGTTGTGCGCTCAGGCCACCCGTTGGGGTTGTCGGTAGAGGCTGCATCACAATCCCACCTAAGGTGCTGGCCCCGCCTGCTTCGTGGCAGTAAACGTGGTACTGATCGCCGATGATCACTTCGTCGCCACGCTGGCAGTGGGTTAGGAGCGCGATGAGGTTACTCATTGTCCCGCTGGGCACAAAGAGCGCGGCCTCTTTATTCAACAGCGCGCTGGCATAGTCTTCTAGCGCATTGACTGTTGGATCTTCACCGTAGACATCATCGCCAACAGCTGCCTCGGCCATGGCGCGGCGCATGCCTTGGGTCGGTGCAGTGAAAGTATCACTGCGAAAATCGATTTCGCACTGTTGTGTTGTGCTCGACGGGCTGGGATAGGCGCTTGAAGTCATGCTTAAGTCTCTGTTATATCTTACAAAGTAGTGAAAGTACGCAGTCTCACTGCGAAAGTAAAGTGAGCCTTTAAAACCTGGTCTGCGAGTATTTGCGCTGTGGATCCTTGTCGCGCTGCACAGTGACGCTAAGATAGAGCGTTGACACGTTTTGAGTGGTTCAGCGATGAGAAAATTGGCACGGCGCACCTTGAGGAGTTACATGTGCACTATTTAGTCGTTATCGCCCACCCGCTGAGTGAAAGTTTGACCCAGCAACTGGCCGCGTGCGCCATTGATATGCTTGAAAGTGATGGGCACAGCACAGAGTGCTTAGATCTCTACGCCAGTGGCTTTGATCCCTGTCTGAGTGCACACGAGCGCCAGCAGTACGCATCAGGTGTCGATTCGACCAGTGAACTCAGTACATATGCCGATCAGCTGAGACGTGCAGAGGGGTTAGTACTGATTTTCCCGACCTGGTGGTTCGGTATGCCGGCGGTGCTCAAGGGTTGGTTTGATCGTGTGTGGGGCACGGGTGTTGCCTTTGCTAACGACCCGCACACTGGCAGCATAGTTCCAGCGTTGCTCACGCTCAAGGAAGTGAGAGTGATTACGACCCTCGGCGCACCTAGCTGGGTAGATAAATTTGTCATGCGAAGTCCTGTAAAGCGCATTTTAAAGCGCGGCATTATTGGTGGCTGTACAGTGGGATGTCGATTTAAAATGCGCTCGCTCTACAAGGCCGATAAAGTGGATCGCCGCGCTGTAGAGGCTTTTTGCCGCAAGCTGCGTCCTTTTTTGCGAAATTAATTGCGCCATAGGCGCCTACAACCTGGAGAATCCGATGCAACAGATACAAGATTTACTGCCAGAAATTTGTGATCACTACGAGGCACAAGTGCGTATTTTAACGCCCATGCTGACAAACTTTGGGGCCAAGCCTGTGTTTTGGGGTGAAATAGTCACGGTAAAAGCCTTCGAGGATAACTCGCTTGTTCGCGAGCAAGTCTCCACTGACGGGCGCGGTAAAGTCTTGGTTGTCGACGGTGGTGGATCGCGCCGTCGCGCAATGCTCGGCGATATGCTGGCGCAAAAGGCAGAGGACAATGGTTGGGAAGGCATTATTATTAACGGCAGTATCCGCGATGTCGATGTTATTGGGCAAACGCCAGTGGGGGTGCAGGCACTCGGAGCACATCCGCTGAAAACAGAAAAGCGAGGCCTTGGCGACCTCAACGTAACTGTGACTTTTGGCGGTGTCGACTTTGTCCCCGGCCAATTTGTTTATGCCGACAACAACGGGGCGTTAGTCAGTGAAACGGCATTGGATCTAACAAGTATCCTCGCACAGTAGTCACTGTAGTGCCCTCGGCAAAGTTGAGGGCGCTTCAGCAATAACACTGTGCGCAGGTATCTAGCGGGTGTACTTGGCCGGGTGGACTGTGCCGCGACACTCGCCAAAGCCGATGCGCACGGCGTTCTCGGCTTCGCAAAAGCCGCGCATGATGACAGTATCACCGTCTTCTAGAAAGGTGCGTACTTCTCCGTTATCCAGGGTGATGGTTTGTTTGCCCGCATCGCTCAGTTCAAGCAGAGAGCCTGCCTCCTCACGCGTTGGCCCAGATTGGGTACCGCTGCCAAAAAAATCGCCCGGGCGCATATTGCAGCCGCCTGCTGTGTGATGCGTCAGCATTTGCGCGACACTCCAATAAGATTCGGCAAAGCTGCTCTGGCTCAAGGTGTGCGGTGCAAGCTGCTGTTCGCGCATGGCTTGTGTGTACAGCTGCACCTGCAGTTGGATGTCGTAGGCAGCACGGGTGCGATGCGAATCACTGTCGAGATAGGACAGTGGTTGTGGATCTTCTGGAAGGCGCTGCCAGGCGCACCGAAAGGGAGCTAGCGCTTCATTGGTGACAATCCACGCAGAGACTGTCGAGGCGAAGTTCTTCGCCAGAAACGGCCCCAGTGGCTGATACTCCCACCCTTGAATATCCCTGGCCGACCAATCATTGAACAGGCACATCCCAAAGATATGCTCGTCGGCATCGTCAATCGCAATCGCCTCGCCCAGTGCATTGCCAGCGCCGAGGTAAATGCCGACTTCCATCTCGTAGTCTAGGCGCTCACAGGGGCCAAAC
>JBMZCU010000374.1:0-3264 GCA_049613705.1 Pseudomonadales bacterium
ACACAGGCACGCGCCGGTTTGTCAGCGCCGCTTATCCAAGCGTCCCAGACTTGATTCATAGCGGCGAAGTCTTTGATATCGCGAAGGTAAATGGTCGTAGACAAAATTTGGCTGCGGCTGCTACCCACCTCATCGAGCAACTGATCTATCTGCGCTAAACAGCGCTCGCTCTGCTCTGTTATATCCCACTGCGCAGAGTCTGCCACCTGGCCGCAGAGATAGACGGTCTTGTTGTGGGTGACGATTTTACTCATGCGCTCGCTCGAGTGGTGGTGATTAATCTGCATTGGTAACTCCTGTTAGTTGATGTAGCCAAATAGGCGGGGAAGATAGAGTGACAGCGGTGCCCAGTAGGTTGTAATGAGCATCACAGGTAGTGCCGCCATGAACATGAAACCCAGCGCTGGGCGCATCACGCGCGACATGCCGACGCCGCCTATGCGACAGCTCATGAAGAGGATGGGCGCCATCGGTGGGCTGTTGCAGCCGATCACCACACTGGTGCCGACAATGGCGGCGAAGTGCACGGGGTCGACGCCGATCGATTGCATCACAGGTAATAGCAGGGGGCTAATGATGGCGACCACACTGACATCGTCCATAATCATGCCCAGCAGCACTAGAAAAATGTTCACCACGAGCAAAATCAAGTACTTGTCATGAAAGAGATCAAGCATGACCTCTGTCAGTTGCTGCGGCACTTGTTCAAAGGTAAAGATGCGGCTCGCGACAAAGGAGAACAGCAGGATAATCATGATCACGCCCGTTGTCGCAGCTGCTTGGAGCAAGCACTGCACGAGTTTTTTCAAATCGAGCTCGCGATAGACCAAAAAGCCGACGGGAATGGCGTACACAACGGCAATTGCTGCCGCTTCAGTCGGGGTGAAAACGCCGCCGTAGATGCCGCCGAGAATGATAAAGGGTAGCATCAGTGCGGGCAGGGCTTTCCAGCCGGTCGAACTGACCAATTTAAAGCGCTGTCGCAGCGCTAGAGGGGCTGCATCACCCGGGGCCAGACGCATTTTGACTGCATTGATCAGGCACAGTGAGATGATGAGCAGAATCGCTGGGCCGATGGTCGCCAAAAAGCAGGCGGCGACAGACTGACGCGTGACGACCGCGTAGAGAATCATCGTGATGCTGGGGGGGATCAAAATACCCAGTAGTGAGGAGATGCCCAGCAGCGCGCTGGTGTACTCTCGCGGGTAGCCGTGCTTTTCCATCGGGTCGACCATAATAGTGCCGACCGAGGCTATAGCGGCAGAGGCCGTGCCGGAAATGGCACCGAAGATACCGCAGGCCATCACCATAGAAGAGCCCATGCCACTTTTGGAGCGCCCGACAACCGCTTCAACAAATGCGATTAGCCTCGCGGCCATACCTCCGGCCTGCATCAAATAGCCGGTCATAATAAAGAGCGGAAGTGCGACGAGCACGACCGAGTTGACCGACCAAAAGCCGGTTGTCATCAGCGAGGAAATATCGACCTCATAGATGACGGATAAAATGAGTGTCATCGCGGCAAAGGAGAAAACAACGGGGACTCCAATTAACATTAGCGCGACAACAGCAAAAATGGCGATTAATACACCCATTATGTGCCTCTCTTTACTTCGCGCGCCTCAGCGCGGCGAAGCTATAGTGAAATTAGTGAAGATCTTGCTCGCTCTGCACGCCGCACAGCAGCAGTAAGTCTGAGAGCAGGTCTCGAGTGAGGTAGAGTACAAAGAACAAACTAGCGACAAACAAACTGCCCTGAGAGATGAACATCGGTATCTGGAATACAGGTGTTGTCTGTTGCTTTTTTAGTCCCCAGACGAGCAAGTCGTAGCTCCAGCTGACAAAGAACAGTGCCATTGCCAGGGAAATAACGCTTGCCAGGGCTCTACAGGCCGTGCGTATTTGCGGGCGCTTGGTCAATACGCTGACAAAGTCGGCACTCAAGTGTGTGCGCTCCTGGGATGCTAAAACAGCGCCTAGCATATAGAGCCACATGACACTGAACAGGATGACTTCCTCCAACCCGAACATAGGCGCATCGAGCACTGAGCGCATAAAGACGCCCGCACTGAAGCCACCCGCGATCAATAGGCTGAGAAAGACGATGACAGGCTTAATGCAGAGGATTGCCAGCTTGTCCACAAAGTGAAATATCCGAAGTACGCGATGCATAGTGTTACCACCTCGATTTGTGAAGAGGAGAGGCTAGGGCCTCTCCCTTGGGGGTTACTGAGGTAGTGATGCATTGCTGCGAATGTTGTCCATGATCTCTTTGCCCACAGCGGTCTCGACTTTGGGCCAGACATCCTTGCGTACTCTCTCGATCCAGGCCAGCGTTTCCTCAGAGCTGGGCACTATGTATTCAATGCCTGCTTCCTGAGCTTTGGCAATCCAGTAGTCATCCTCTTTTTTGGCGACTTCAAACTGTTGGGCGATAACTTCTTGCGCGGCAGACTCTATGATTTTTCGATCCTCTGCATCGAGCTCGCTCCACGTGTCGTGGTTCATCAGCAGCGCGTTGGAGGCGAAGTTGTGTTTTGAGTGAACAAAATAGTTGAGCTGATCGCGAAAGTACTCGTAATCCCAGAAAATGACGTTGCTGGAGTCGCCATCGACAACCCCGGTCTGGATTGCTGTATAGACTTCAGCCCAGTCGATAGGGACCGCTTGGAAGCCCATTGCCTGCATGGTTTGCGGCATGGGGAACACAGGTTGCGAGCGCACTTTTATTCCTTTGGCGCCTTCAAAGCTGGTTGCGTAGCGACCCTTAGTGGCGATGCCACCGAAGCCTTCGGGGTAGGGTCCAAAGTACTTGAGGCCCATGTCGGCGAACAGTGGGTCGACGATGTTGGAGAGCCAGCCGTCCTGTGCGTAGGCTTTTTTGGCATCATCCCAGCCGAGCACGAGGTAGGGCAAGTGCACGACGCCGAGCTTTTCGTTATAGGAGGTGTGCGGCCAGGTTAGCATCATGTGAATGTTGCCTTTAACCAGCTGATCAAACATTTCTTGTGGGCCACCCAGCTGCCCCTGATAGAAGACGTTGACCTTGATGCGGCCATCTGATTTGTGCGCGACTTTTTCGGACCAGCTCTTGATTGCCTTGCCTAGATTAGAGTCCTGATCACCCGCTTCAGTCGCCAGATTAAACTTGTATTTTTTATCGCTGGCCAGCGCCTCGACAGCGGGCGCAGCCAGCGCTGCAGTTACAGCAATAGATGTGACGAGCTTGCGAAGTGTTGTTTTTATCTTTTTCATAGTGTCACC
>JBMZCU010000375.1:0-3262 GCA_049613705.1 Pseudomonadales bacterium
ATGTCACGCTGCCTAATACAGATGTAACGCGCCAGCAAAAGGCCCCTGAAATTGCGCAAACTACGTCAAAACCTGCGACGGTGGCCCTGTTAAACACAGCGAAGTATCAACGCGACAGCGGTAAAATGCGCGCCGCTCAAAGTAGCTTAGAGCGCGCGTTACGTATCTCACCCAAAGACCCTGAAGTTTACTACTCGCTGGCTGAAGTGCACCGGCGTTTAGGGGAGTTTGTCCAAGCTGAACAGGTTGCGCTCAAAGGGGTGGAAGTCGCAGCAGGGCAGAGTCCAAAACTCAAGCGGTTGTGGACTTTAGTGGCTAAAGTACGTGCTGAGGCCGGAGACAGTGCCGGTGCAAAGAAGGCGCTTCAAAAGAGTACCAGTTACTAAATCAGCGGATAACCACTAACAGTAAAAGGCTCCATGGGAGCCTTTTTTGTGCCTGTTACTTCTCTTCTAGGGGAAGCTTTAAGCTCGCTTGAAAGCTGATAAATACCAGCGCGAAAGCGAGTGCGATGTTGTAGTACAGAGCATTGGCTAGGCCTGCCAGATCGACGTTTGTTGCAAAGAGGAGCAGTGCGGCCGCTAACAGTAAACTGCCCAAGATGCTGAATATAGTGATCTGTTGTCTAACGACGAGCATTGCAGTGATTACAATAGCGCAGCACAGTGCAGCAAGTGTTAGTGCGAAGTGATCGCTCACTTGTGCGCGACGGCAAAGCTCAAAGGCGGCGAGCAGCGCAAGGCTCCAACGTCCCCAGCTGCCCTTGCTAAAAAATTTAGGCCAGCACAGGCAGGCGATGGCACTGCACCAAAGAGGTATTGCCAGGTAGTGCTGCAGATTGAATAGCATAGTCCCAAGTGTTTCAGGTACTTGCCCCGTTAGCCAGAGATAGAACTCAGTGGCACTGGAGAGCGCGATGAAAATTCCACTCAGTGCAATCATAGAGGCCGTCGCACTGACATCTTCACGCAGTTTAGCGCGTTGGCGATAGGGCAGGGCTGCACTATAGAGTGCAGCCAGTAGTAACACGAGTAAGCTTAGGCCGTGCATTATAGTGTCTTAAAGACGCTGGCAGCAGCGGCGATTGTCGCTTCGATGTCCGCCTCACTGGTAGCTGCGGACATAAAACCGGTTTCGTAAGCAGAGGGGGCTAAGTAGATACCTTGAGCGACCATTCCCTGGAAGAACTTGGCGAAACGCTCAGTATCGCATGCCGTCGCCTGGGCGAAGCTCGTGACTTTGTCTTGATCGGTGAAGAAGACCCCGAACATACCGCCGATATGACTCGTGGTGAACGGAATGCCAGCGGCGTCGGCAACAGCTTGTAGCCCTTGTACTAAGTATTCCGATTTAGCGCTAATTTGCTCGTACAGCGCTGGTGACTCAGTTAGTGAATTGAGCATGGCAAGGCCAGCACTCATCGAAAGAGGGTTACCAGATAGGGTGCCCGCCTGGTAAACCGGGCCGAGCGGAGCGATGTGCTGCATAATTTCTCGCTTTCCGCCGAAGGCGCCAACGGGTAGGCCACCACCGATAATTTTACCCAGCGTCGTTAGGTCAGGTGCTACATTAAAGGCTTCTTGGGCGCCGCCCAATGCTACGCGAAAACCTGTCATGACTTCATCAAAAATGAGCACGCTCTGATATTGGTCACAGATGTCGCGCAGACCTTCTAGAAACCCGGGCTCTGGCAGAATGCAGTTCATATTGCCGGCGACCGGCTCAACAATGATGCAGGCAATTTGCTCACCAATTTCAGCGAAAGCTGTTTTTACACTGTTTAAATCGTTGAAATCGAGCGTGATGGTGTGTTCTGCAAGTGCGCTGGGTACACCGGGTGAATTGGGCTCGCCAAGGGTTAGTGCGCCAGAGCCGGCCTTGACAAGAAGCGAGTCTGAGTGACCGTGATAGCAGCCTTCGAATTTGACGATTTTATCGCGCCCAGTGTAGCCACGTGCGAGACGAATTGCCGACATGGTCGCCTCTGTGCCTGAATTGACCATACGTACCATTTCGATAGAGGGTACAATTTGGCACACTTTTTCTGCCAGTTGAGTTTCGACCTCAGTAGGGGCGCCAAAACCTAGGCCGTTATCGATGACACTGCGTACGGCGTCAACGACAGGCTGATAGGAGTGCCCTAAAATCATAGGCCCCCATGAGCCGACATAATCGATATAGCGTTGATCGTCCTCGTCGAAGAGGTAGGCTCCCTCGCCGCGCTTGAAGTAAATAGGAGAGCCACCAACGCTTTTGAAAGCGCGTACTGGTGAGTTTACGCCGCCGGGGATATGCGCCTGAGCAGCGGTAAAAAGTTGTTCTGAACGAGACATGGCAAAGCTCCTAGTGCGATTGACTGTCAAAGTGTGCAAATGGCGCTATTATCCACACAATTGTGCCCTAGAGCTAGGTTGTTTGAGCTTGATATATCAAGCTCTACATATGCTGCTTTTGACTGTAGTAATCCACAACCTGTGACTTGCTGATTAAGCCGACAATGACACCCTTCCTATCATGTACACACAGTATACTGACTTGCTTTTTACTGAATAAGTTAAAGGCTTCGTAGAGGGTTGAGCGCTCGCTGATTCGATGTACTTCATGACGTTCGGCAGGGATGCGCTGTAGTTCTATTAATGCATCAGGTAGATCGACATGGCGGTTGTAGAAGTGTGCCAAGTCTAGGCTCGATAACAGGACCGGCTTAGCGGTGTGAGTGAGTGCTAACCAGTTGACTTTTTGCTCTATCAGCTGCTGAGCCTGGGCGCGGCTAATGGTGTCTTCACAGTGTTTAAAGTCGCGGCTCATAAGGCTCGCCACCGATGCACGTGAAAGCGCCTGGGCGATGGGCTCTTGGCGATAATCTAAGCCCTGCGCTTGCAGTGAGGCGAGAAAAATTGAAGGTGTTTTAACACTGTAGCGTACCAGCAAGTTACCTATGACAATGGCGATCATTGCCGGGAAAATAATATTGGGGTTGTAAGTCAGCTCGAGCAGGGCTGCGAGGGCTGCCAGAGGGGCGTTGAGTACGGCAGCCATCATGCTACCCATCCCCAGCATCGCGTAGAGCCCAATATGGGACGTTGACTCCTCGACCAACAAGCCGCCGATAATCCCCATCGCAGAGCCGGTGAGAGCACCGATAAAGAGCACTGGTCCAATTAGGCCCGCAGGGATACCCAGCCCCAAGATGACAGGCGTTAGGCAGAGCTTTGCGATCAAAATCGCCAGCACAAGCCCGAGTTCAAGCTTTCCCCATAGT
>JBMZCU010000376.1:0-3255 GCA_049613705.1 Pseudomonadales bacterium
TTTTTATCAGCTGTAATCAGAACGTCAGGGCTAACTGTGTCGTAATTAATTTTAAATTGAGTAGCTGCTACATTATCATTGCCAAATTCATCTTTGGATTCAACATTCAAGCGCTTGGTTAAGTCACCGTCACCACTGTTGATATCGACTAAAGAGGCCTGCAAATGTTGAAGCGGAGAAAGCAGTGATTTCATCGTCAAAAAGAGTGCGAGAGAGCACAGCAATACGCTCAATAGCGTACCGATTAATGCAGCCACTCCAAAATCCGTCGCCTGTTGAAGGACTTGGTCGCGATTGAGAATGACACCGATAAACCATTGGCTGCCCTGCAACCCAACGAGAGGTTGAAAGGACGTAAAAACTTGCTTGCCGGCCACGCTTAATTGCTGAAGATGGCTTCGTAATTCCGGTTGTTTACCCTCGAAAACCTCGCTTAGGTTTTTGCCGTTGAGTGCCTTGTCAGGGTGGGAAATGATGCTGCCTTGGTTGTTGATCAGGAAAGTGTACCCAGTGTTGTCAAAGGTAACAGTATTGAGGGTTTCAGAAATGAGCTGCAGGCTCAAGTCGCCACCAAAAGCACCGAGAAAGCGACCTTGATCTGTAATGTTTGCCACGGCTGAAATTAGAATTTCTCCACTGCTAGCATCGGCATATGGGTCAGTGAGCGCTGCAATACTGTTGTTGCGCGCGACTTGATACCATGGCCGTTTTCTTGCATCCCAGCCCTCTGGATTCCAGCTTGAATCATTGGTGATAGGCTTGCCGTCTGTATGTAGACCGCCGAACATCAAAATAAAATGGTCTTTTAAAATAGGGTTATCAAACGCTTGCTGGATATTATCGGGGCTGTAATTGCCATCGATGGTTTTGGCAACCATGTCAACGAGTGCCAGTTTTCCATTGAGCCAGTCTGTGATTTGTTTGGCGATGACTGTTGAGGTTTCTGTAACGTTGCTTTCGGCTTTTTGGTAGAGAGTGTCCTTTACGCTGTTGTACTGCAACCAAGAGAATAGGGTGAAGGTGATGACCACTATTGCCGAAGATATGAGTACAACTTTCTGTGATACTTTCATAGCTCGCTCCATTGCTGTCAGTGATTCAAATGTCCCGTTGGGTGTTTTTTTATACTAATTGATTTCGATCAAAGTTACGAATGCGCGCAATGACGCTGAAAGATCCGGTGTGTGAGTAGGTCGTTTGGTTTAATTAGACAGCCTTTTGCGCATTGGTATATTGCTGTAAACAGTGGCTTAAGCTTTCACCCAACTGTGTTTTTACTCCCCATTCGAGCCAGTAGAGCGGGACAGATAGCGGCAGATCCGGTGTGACAAGCAGTAGCTCTCCATTGTTAAGCTGTTCTTCAATCTGTGCGCGAGGCGCCATACCAAAGCCCATTCCCAACTTTATCCACTTGATATAGGCGTCGGCGGAGGGGACAAAATGTTGTTTGCTCTGCCTAGCGTCGAGGTTAAAAAAGCGTTCCATGTAGGCGTGTTGCAATTGGTCTTTTTGATTGAATCGCACGAGCGGTGCTTTGGCCAAGCTCGCTTGGCTGACCCCTTGAGTAAAATACTCATCGGCAAACTCAGGGCTGGCAATGCAGTGGTATTCAAGTGCACCTAGCGCTGTTGAGCTAATATGAGCAGCATTTAGCTCAAGTGCACTAATGCAGCCAATGACATCTCCGCTGTGGAGTAAATGGTGGGTTTCATCTTGATCATCGACTTTTAGCTCTATTAGCACTCGGTGGTGCTTACACCAGGGCGCAAGCGCATCTAACAGCCAGGTTGAGAGGCTATCGGCATTACAGGCAATTGAGACTTGGCGCCAGCCTTGGTGGGTAGTGGGAGCCAGTTCACGATCTAATGTCTCATCTAGCTGGTGTAGGTTTTTAGCGTAACGCAGTAGTGCATAGCCACTGTGTGTAGGGCTGATGTGCGGCTTTCTGCGTAACAGTGTAAGGCCGAGTTCGCACTCGAGTTGCTTGATACGCTGTGAGACAGCCGATTGGGTAATGTGCAAATCTTTAGCTGCACGCTCAAAGCTTTGTTGCTCAACTACTGCAACAAATGCGGCGAGTGATTTTCTATTTATTGTCATTAGAAATTTTTATCGGTCTTAAAAAATGATAATTTTACTTATGATAGGCATGCTTGCATAGTAGCGCCATTATTTATGAGGAGAACAGCTATGCTGCTACTGGCGCTGGTAAAAGGGTTTGGACTAGGTGGGAGTCTCATCGTCGCGATTGGGGCGCAAAATGCATTTGTTCTGAGCAGTGCGCTGCGTAAACAAAAAGCATTTGCAGTGGCAATGACCTGTATTTTTATCGATGTTTCGCTGATTTTTGGTGGGGTGTTTGGCTTGGCTGCCATTTTGCGTGAGCTGCCGCAGCTGATCGTTTATGCAACTTACTTCGGTGCGTTATTCTTGTTAGTTTACGGTGCACTGGCCTTTTATCGCGCCTGGAGTCCCCAGGGGTTAAAGACTCAAGCAGTGGAGAGTATCAGCGTTAGAGGTGCAGTATTAACCACGGCGGCGTTGAGCTTGCTCAACCCTCACGTCTATTTAGATACTGTTATCTTGTTGGGAAGCATCGGTGGTCAGTTGCCAGATCATCAACCGCTTTGGTTCGCTGTGGGGGCGAGTATCGCTTCGATAGTTTGGTTTACGCTCCTAGTGCTAGGAGGGAGAGCATTGGCACCTTGGTTTAAACGCAGTGCTAGCTGGCGTAAACTAGATGTCTTTGTGGGTGCAACAATGTGGGTAATTGCATTTGTGTTGTTGAGATCGACATTTTAACCTGTGGGCGAATCTATTCGCCTGCCTAGTTCGTATATCTTTATATATGCAACAAATTTCAAAAAACAGGGCAATCTTATGAAGAAATTACTCATCGTTCTCTCGATTTTCTGGACCAGTTCGCTGTGGGCTGGGGATGCGATTTACACTAGCTTTTTTAGTTCTAATGCCGTTTCTGGCTACGACACTGTTTCGTATTTCACTGAAGGTAAGCCTTTGAAGGGTAAGAAGAACTTCTCGACAAAATATAAGAAAGCGACGTGGCTGTTTTCCTCTCAAGAGAACTTAGATCTCTTCAAGGCGAACCCTGAGAAGTACGCGCCTCAATACGGTGGTTTTTGCGCATGGGCCGTGGCCGCTAAAAATGATAGAGCATCTGGTGACCCGCTGCGCTGGAATATTGTTGATGGCAAATTGTACTTGAACTACGACAAGGCCATTCAAGATAAGTGG
>JBMZCU010000377.1:0-3254 GCA_049613705.1 Pseudomonadales bacterium
ACCCCGTCATCTAAATAGGTGCCGGGTTAATAGATCAAAAAGGAAGCAGAGTATGTCTTTAAATCAAGATCTTATCAGCGAGCTAAGCCTGTTGAGCCAATTTAACACCAGTTCTACGTTCGAGGGGATCAAAGTGCACAACAGTGCCAGCAGTGAAATGCTGGATGCGGCACAGCGCCTGTTTAACAAAGGGCTGATCTCTCAGATTGACGGCGGTTATCTGACAGAATTGGGGCAGGAGGCCGCCGCCCATTTTGATACCTTATCCTGTATACTCACGACCCCCGCAAATTTGGACACCACAACCTAGATGGCAATCAAACCCACCTTGTACAAAACCGAGCTGCAGCTCGTCGATACTGACCGCAACATCTACGACAGCTGTAAGTTCACGCTGGCACAGCACCCCTCGGAAACCCAGGAGCGTATGATGGTGCGGTTATTGGCCTATGCGCTCAACTATCACGCCGACCTTGAATTCACCAAGGGGCTCTCTAGCCAGGACGAACCCGATTTATGGCAGATCTCGCCCAGTGGCGAAATTGAGAACTGGATTGAAGTGGGGCAGGCCAGCGCCGAGCGCATGCGCAAGGGCATCAGCCGTTCGCCGCAGGTGAAACTCTACGCCTACGGCAGTGAAAGCGATGTATGGTGGGGTAAAGCACAGGGCTCGTTTGAAAGTCTGCCGCACATTGAGGTGTGGCAGTTTGATTCACAGCAGACGCGACAGCTCAATGAGTTGGTTGAGCGTAAGATGCAACTGACACTGACGATCAGTGGCGGTGACTTACTACTCAGCGATGATCAACAATCGATCGAGTTAAGTGTGCGCCAGCTGCTCTAGCACTGGTTGAGCCATTGCCTATCTAAGGATTGGCAAAGCGTTAGCTGCGATGGCTACAACGGGCTGCTAGATCTAAGAGAGTGCGCATAAATTCAACTCGCTCTGGGTCGTGCGTGTGCCTAGGCGGTGCAAAAGGTGTTGTAGGGGCCTGTGTTATCACCCTTATAAAGTGCGCTAGGTATGTGTTGGGACGCGTTCGCACACAGCCTAACCTGGCGCGCTATCTCTCCTCATTTTTTCAGCAAGTGACATCGGTACACCACACTAAATAACACGCAGCTGTGTTACGCCCAAAGTTGTTGGTTTGGGCCGCTGACGAGCAGGTTGAGTAAATCACTGCGCGCAATAATCCCCACCACACTGGGCTGCTTATCGACGACGGCGATGGCCGTGGCTTTGTATTTGACGAAGGATAGAGCGATATCGCGCACTAAAGTATCGGCACTGACCGCGAGCGTGTGTTCGGTGAGAAGGTGTTGTACGAATTTATGCTCGGGCTTATCGATTTTTAGCAGGCTTGCGTAGTTGAGAATTGTCAGCGGGCGCTGCTGCGGGTCGACGACTATCAGGTGTGAAATGTCCTTCTCGGTCATTAAATCTTTGGCGTGGGTGACCAGGTCGTGCACAGTGACTGTCTGCACGGGAGAGCTCATGATGTGCGCGGCGTTGAGGCGCCGGCGATTGTCGAGCGAGTCGGCACTCTCTTGGACTTGGTAGCTCTGGGTTTGGTTTGAGGTAGCACTGGGGTGGGGCTTAGTGTAGATGGCTTGGGTGTTTCTCGATTGGCGGGCGCTTGTGCGCACGGCGTTGAGTTGCAGTGGCACTATCGAACTGTGTGGTGTCTCTCGCAGCTTGGCGGGGCTGGGCACGCCTTTGTCGAAAATCATTAGAGCCATATCCTTACCCTCTTCGTTGACTGTGTGTCTTCCCTGAATGCGCTAGCTGTGAACGTATAGAGAGCGGCAAACTAAGGCGCTTTCCTACAAATAAACCTAACAAGATCCGTTATTTGATTTAAAATGAATCGGCGACCTTTGCATAAAGTTAATATGAATATTAACAGAATATAAATATAAAATTAGCCCTTTTACTAAGTGATCACATGATGCGACCCATTAGAGCGGTACTGTTCATAGCCTTGAGCACCTTTTTTTGCAGCCTGCACGTAGCGGCGGCAAGCAAAAGCTCCCTCGATGCTCTCGATAAATATTTGCAAGATCTACGCCAGGACGATTTAAGTAGCTTTCTCGCACAGCCCAGTGAGCCGAGTAAAAACATTGCTATTCGCAGTGAAACGGCCCGGGTGCCCGCCTCGACACTCAAGCTTGCCACAGCTTATTTAGCGCTCAAACGCTGGGGTGAAAAGCACCGCTTTCACACCGATTTTTTTGTCAGTGGTAACACGCTGTGGGTGAAAGGCTACGGCGATCCGTTCATCACTTCGCAGGAAATTGCGCGCATGGCCAGGGCACTGCGTCCTAAACTAAAGGGGGTGAAGCGCATAGCGCTGGATAACACATACTTCCCGGAGCTGAGCTTAGATGGCCGGGGCAATAGCTCGAACCCCTATGATGCGAGTAATGCGGCGCTGGTGGCCAATTTTAATACCATGAACATAGTGCGCAGCCCCGACGGAGTGTTTAGCGCCGAGCCACAGACGCCTTTGACCCCGCTGTCGATCAAGCAGGCCAACAAGGGGCCTTTTGGGAAGCGGCGTATCGCGCTGCCGGGCGGGCGAGACTACTCCGCGCGCTATTTTGGTGAGCTGCTGAGCCAGGCGCTATTCGGCGGCCAGGTTAAGATTCGCCTGGCGCCCGTGCCCGCTAAAACAACTCTGCTGTATCGCCACAAGAGCTCGCAGGAGTTGTTACAGGTGGTGCAGTCAATGTTGCGCTACTCCAATAATTTTATTGCCAATCAGCTGTTCTTACTGCTGCCAGAGGGCATAGAGCAAGTCGATCCTGTACTGGCACAGCAGTGGTATAAGGATAAATTGGTAGAGGAATTTAAATGGACAGGTGTGAACTTTGCCGACGGCGCGGGGCTATCGCGCAAGAATAGCATCAGCGCGGTTCAGTTGGCGCAGCTGCTCGATGCCTTTAGGCCGTGGATGGATTTGCTGCCCAGCCAGGTCGGTGGGGTTAAAGCTAAAACGGGGACACTCTCAGATAACCACAGCTACGCGGGCTATTACCGCGAGGGCAAGCAGTGGCGCTCTTTTGTGCTCTTGGTGAATCAAAAAATGCCCTACAACTACCGCTTTAACTTGGCCAGAGCACTGGTGAAGGCGAAGTAATTAGCATGAAACTCTATATTGCAGAAAAACCTAGCCTGGGGCGGGCGATTGCCGATGGGCTGCCCAAACCACATAAGAAACACCAGGGGTATATTGAAGTGGGCGGCGGCGATG
>JBMZCU010000378.1:0-3246 GCA_049613705.1 Pseudomonadales bacterium
GGCCGAAGCGACCGGCGTCTTGAATCAGGGTCAATAGTCCTGGTTGGAGAACTTTAAAGCCGCTCATAACTCACCTCCCAGCGATAAAAACTCGGCGCGATTGATGGCATTAAACTTGATTCGGTCTCCCACTTGTACCGGCATCGTCGGTTCGGCGTCAGGGTTGAACATGCGCGTGGGGCACAGGCCGATGAGGTTCCAACCACCGGGAGAAACCGCTGGGTAGACCGCAGTTTGGCGATCGGCGATGGCTACGGCGCCGCGGGGTACCTTGAGGCGCGGTGTCGCGATGCGTGGCGCGGCGATGCGCGGATCAACTTCACCTAGATAGGCGAAGCCTGGTGCAAAGCCGATGGCGTACACGCGATACTCCATTTGGGTGTGTATTGCGATAACTTCATCGGTAGTGAGCTCGGCGTTCTTGGCCAGCTGTTCGAGGTCGGGGCCGGATTCAGTACTGTAGTACGCGGGAAGCTCGACCACTTTGCCCTCGGACTGCTGCGCTGATTGCAGGTTATCTAGCACGTTGCGGATGCAGCTGCTGACCTTGAAGTGATCGGTCTGGAAGCTGTCGTAAATCACCAAGAGCGAAGCGTAAGAGGGCACCATGTCAATCAGGCTGTTGCCGAGCATGGGCTCGAGCTGGTGCATACACTGCTGCACTTGGGCCGAGACCTCTGGGCTTGCCAGCTCACCGAAATAGATGATTAGGGCGTTTTCGCCCGCTGTTACAATGCGCATTACTGAGCCGACTCCGTGATGATCTGGCGGATATCCTGAATGGCGTTGACGCCTTCCATGTTGTCGCCGTGGACGCACAAAGTGTTGGAGTGCAGTTCAATCTCTTTGCCGGAGGCCGAGGTCACAGTGCCTTTCTCACATAGCTGCGCAACTTGGGCGAGCATTTTCTCGCGGCTGTGTACGGCACCCTCTTTAGTGCGCGCCATCAGGCGGCCGTCGTCTTCATAGCAGCGATCGGCAAAGGCTTCGAACCAGACTTCAAGACCGAGCGCCTCGGCTTCTGCCTTGTGCTTTTGCGCATCCGGTGTGCCCTGGAGCATCAGCACCACAGGTCTGTGATAGCTCGCCACGGCCTGCATGATGCTCTGGCGCACATTGTCTTTAGACATCATGTCGTTGTAGAGCGCGCCGTGTGGCTTGACGTAGGCCATGGTCAGCCCCTGGTTGGCGGCCATACCATCGAGTGCAGCCATTTGGTACTGCACAAAAGATTGGATTTCGGCATCGCTGGCGTTGAGCGAGCGGCGGCCAAAACCGACGAGGTCGGGGTAGCCGGGGTGTGCGCCGACAGTGACATTGTGTTCTTTGGCCAGCGCTAAGGTCTTTTTCATCACCAGCGGGTCACCGGCGTGGAAGCCACAGGCGACATTGGCTTGATCGATGTGGGGCATCACAGCTTCATCGAGGCCGATTTTCCAAGAGCCGAAGCTCTCACCGAGATCTGAGTTGAGCTTGAGTGTCATAGTGGGCTCCTTACATGATGGCCAGTTTAGAGTTTGGAATGTCAGTCACGAGCATGTGACCTGGGCTGTGAGTGATGCAGAACTCAGGTTTAGCGCTTTCGATCGCCACTTGCGGGGTGACACCGCAGGCCCAGAAGACAGGTACTTCGCCGTCATTTATCGTGACTGCATCGCCAAAGTCCGGTGTGTTGATGTCATTGATACCGATGTCAGCGGGGTTGCCAAAGTGCAGTGGCGCGCCGTGTACCGAGGGGAAGCGAGTGCAGATTTGGATCGCGCGGATCGCATCGGCTGGCTTCATGGGGCGCATGCTGACCACAGTCGTACCGCTAAAGCGACCGGCGCTCTTGCAGTCGATGTTAGTGCGGTACATAGGCACGTTGACGCCTTCGCTGATGTTGCGCACTTCTAAACCATCTGCAATCAGCGATTCTTCAAAAGAGAAAGAGCAGCCGAGCAGGAAAGTTACGAGGTCGTCGCGCCAGAAAGGGGTGACATCTGCAACTTCTTCAGTCAGTACGCCATCTTTATAGATGCGGTATTTAGGGATGTCTGTGCGGATATCGACATCGCGCCCGAGGTCCGGCAGCAGGAAGTCACCCGGGTTAGCCGACATGCCGATGACAGGGCAGGGCTTGGGGTTGCGCTGGCAGAACTGCAAAAACTCGTTGGCCCACTCCTTAGGCATGATAGCTAAGTTGCCCTGTACAAAGCCTTGGGAGAAGCCTGAAGTGTTTGAAGTGAACTCGCCGTTGCGAATGAGCTGGCGCAGATCGTAAGGGGAGATGTTGGTATCCATAACTGAGGATCTCTTTTTTGTTGTTAGTGAGTGCGAATGTGCGCCTATGCAATGTGAAAATAACGGCACAACTCGCGTGATTATGCTCTGATTGTCGATATCTAGCGGAAGATGTCCAATTAAATATTTTTTCTACCTCTGATAGGTTTTTGTTATCAGTTGGATAGTGGCTTGTATTGCTGGATTTGATTCAGCTGCAAGCTATAGGTGGTGCGATTTGATGGATGATCTCAGCTTGGAAATGAGATAGGTACAGCTGTGGGACGGAGTGCTATAAACGTCCCACAGAAAAGTCTTTGTCTGAGAAGTTGAGAGTACGGATATTGGGGGAGTAACGCCTCAATTAGCCGATGTATTCGCGGCCGACTGTACTGATTGTTGGCTGCATTCTTGAATTTCGAGCAGTTCAAACATTTCTTCCAAGTCTTCATTGTTTGAAGAAAAAACAGCAATGTTTGTCCCGTTCTTGTCTTTAACACTCGGGTACTTTAAACCCATAACACCATTACCATTTTCATCTTTAAACCTATAACGGAAATACTCCGATACTATTTGTGTAGGAACATAATCGACGTGCTCTTTACCGTCTTTCGAGACTGGAGCTATCAAGTCTTTGATGAACGCATTTAAGAAGTAGCTGTTGTGTCGACTTTTGTAAAGTTCTGGCTCAAAGATACTTGGGATACTGGGAGCAACAGAAAAATCAATAATTGGAATATCGACTTTGGTTTTATATTTGGCTGTGAACCATCTTTTCGACCACTCTAACACTTCTTTTTCAGCGGTCTCTTTCTGATACGCTACATACAAGTAGGAGATTCCGGCAGGATTCATTCTGCCAGCACTTGCATTTCCAACGGGAGGTACACCCATTTCTGAGAATGTGGAAAATTGCTCTTTTGGGGATGCATGTCTTACACGGTAAAATTCCGTACCAGCTGAAATTACCGTTACCATTTTCTC
>JBMZCU010000379.1:0-3240 GCA_049613705.1 Pseudomonadales bacterium
GCGACCCTAAAGCACTCAAGCAAGCCGCTGCTATTGCCCGCACTAAACTGAAAAAGCTTCAGAGCCAACGCGCCAAGCTAGAAGACAGCGACCCAGAGTGTGCCGCACTCGACAGCCAAATCTCAGCGATGCAAGAAAAAGTGGCGAGCACTGCACAAGCACTCGAAGCGGGTGCACAGCAAAGCCCTGCACCAGACCCTGCTGAGCGCCAAGCACTGCAAGAGGATTGTGACAAAGCCCTCAAAACGCTGGACAAAGCACGCTCTGCACTGAGCAAAGCAGAAACTGACAACAGCCCTGCACTTGAAAAAATGCGTGCAGGCACTGCCAAACTTGAAGCCAAATATGCAACTGCAGTAGCTGCACTACAAGCATATGACGCACAGGGCAGCGCTGCGCCTGAGAACACGGCCCTGCAAGAAGATTGTGACAAAGCGCTTAAAACACTGGAAAAGGCGCGTGCCGCACTGACCAAAGCAGAAGCCGATAACAGCCCCGCCCTCGAGAAAATGCGCGCAGGCGCGGCCAAGCTAGAAGCTAAGTACGAAGCGGCAAAAGCTGCATTGCAAGCACACAGTGCGCAGAGTACGAGCACGCCTGACAACTCAGCGCTGCGCGAAGCGTGCGAAAAGGCACTCAAAACACTGGAGAAGGCCCGCGCCGCCGTCACCAAAGCAGAGGCTGACAACAGCCCCGCCCTTGAGAAAATGCGCGCAGGTGCTGCCAAGTTGGAGGAAAAATACGAAGCGGCCAAAGCTGCATTCGATGCCAGCCAGAACAACTCACCTACACCTGTGCCTGCACAACAGCCACCTGCCCCGCTCGACCTTAAAGCGCTCAAGCAGGCAGTCTCCATTGCGCGCACTAAACTCAAAAAAGCACAGCAAAGTGACGATGCTGCTGAAATAGCGCGCCTAGAGCAGATGCACAGCGAGGCCCTACAAGCCCTAGATGCCGCCGAGGCACCTCTGCTAGCTCGCGCTGCGGAACACGGCGTCGACTTAGCGCAGCTGCGTAAAGACTGCGCCCTGGCCAGCGCCTCGGTCAAAAAAGCTGAGAAAAGCCTGTTAGCAGCGAGCGATGAGACACGCCAAGCACTGCAAGATGCACTCAACCAGCACCGACAACAGGCTGATGCACTCGCTCAAACACTGCGCTCGATAGAACACAACTAGGAACCAAGCATGTCACTGATACGTATTACATCACCCCATGTTCAGCGCCCGACACGCACTGCTGATATCATGCGCCTAGTCATCCTTGCAACGCTCCCAGGTGCGATTGCCATGACTTACTTCTTTGGCTGGGGAACACTGATCAACATCGCCCTTGCAGGCACCAGCGCACTGGTCTTTGAAGCTTTGTGTATCAAAATACGCAAGCGCCCTGTCGGCTTTTTCTTAAAGGATAACAGCGCACTGCTCACAGCGGTTTTACTCGGGCTCGCCCTGCCCCCTCTCGCGCCTTGGTGGATCACAATCACCGCCGTATTTGTCGCCATTGTTATCGCCAAACAACTCTATGGCGGGCTAGGCCAAAACCCGTTTAACCCAGCGATGGTGGGCTACGCGCTGGTCTTAATTTCTTTTCCCGTCGAGATGACCCGTTGGAGTGCACCCTTTGATCTGGCTGGCAATGCTTGGAATGTCCCCAGCTTCACACAGACACTGAGCGTGATTTTCAATGGCTGGCAACCACAGGTTGATGCATTTAGCAGCGCGACACCGCTGGATGTGCTCAAGCACCGCAACGGTCTGACCACAGAAGAGGTCTGGCGCACCAGTGAAGTGCTCGCCAACGCCGGCGCTTGGTACGCCGTCAGCGCCGCATATTTCATCGGCGGCATTTTTTTGATCTATCGAAAGATATTTACTTGGCACGCTCCCATCTCGCTGCTGCTCACTCTTGGCCTCATCGCCAGCGTTTTTTACGCGATCGACCCAGATAGCTATGCCGATCCCCTGGTACACTTATTTAGCGGCGCTACCATGCTCGGTGCTTTCTTTATCATCACCGATCCTGTGTCCTGTGCTACCAGTAACCGCGGTAAAATCGTGTTTGCCGCGGGCGTCGGCATCCTCGTGTATTGTGTGCGTACTTGGGGCAACTACCCCGATGCTATCGCCTTTGCCGTAATGCTCATGAACTTGAGCGCCCCGTTCATTGACCAGTACACTCAGCCGCGCAGCTACGGTCACAAAAGCGCTAACAGCGGTATCAAACCCAAGGAGAACGATTCGTGAAGATGCTCAACTCACTGCGCACCAACGCCCTGGGGATCGCCATATTTGCCACGCTTACCGCGGCCGTTATCGCACTGACATACGTCACCACTAAGCCTGTCATTGCGCACAACATCAAAGAGCAACAGGCGGCCAAGCTCTATCAAATCGTCCCTAAAACGAGTATCGATAATGACTTGCTCGCCAGTGCGTTCAACGTTCAAGATAATGCACTTGGGCGCGAGCATCCGGTCACAGCCTATCGTGCGATGAAAGGTGATCGGGTCAGTACTGTTATTTTCCCGGTCGTCACTCCCCACGGCTACTCCGGTGACATCTCACTTTTGGTTGGCATCAATGCCGATGCCAGTGTGGCTGGCGTTCGCGTCATCACACACAAAGAGACACCGGGACTGGGTGATAAACTCGAGCTTAAAAAATCGCCTTGGATCAAACAATTCGATGGCCAACACAAAACCAGCAAAGATGACTGGGCGGTAAAGAAAGACGGCGGCCAATTTGACCAATTCACTGGTGCGACCATTACTCCGCGCGCAGTCGTCAACGCTGTGGGCGAGACAATTGATTACTTTCGCGCCAACCGCGAAGCACTGCTGACGCCGCCACAACACGAGGTGCAAAATGGCAACTAACTACTCTGAACTGACGCTCAACGGACTGTGGAAAAACAACCCTGCCATCGTCCAACTTTTAGGGCTCTGCCCACTGCTGGCAGTAACGGCTTCTGTGGTAAATGCTCTGAGTTTAGGCATCGCCAGTATGCTGGTGCTTGTCGGCTCGAATCTAGCAGTTTCGCTGTTTCGCAACTTTATCCCGCAGGCGGTGCGTCTACCCATCTACGTGATGATTATTGCAGCGCTCGTCACCGCGGTGGAATTGCTGATGCAGGCACTGACCTATGAACTGTATTTAATTCTCGGCATCTTCATTCCACTCATCGTTACCAACTGTGTCATCATGGGCCGCGCGGAAGCATTTGCCGCCAAAAACCCTGTGC
>JBMZCU010000380.1:0-3220 GCA_049613705.1 Pseudomonadales bacterium
GCAGGGCCCCTCTGCGTCTAAGAGCGTCACACGATAACCTTCGCGCTGCAGAGCTAGGGCACAACTTACCCCGACAATACCCGCACCTATGACATAGACTTCTCGCTCGCTCACCTCAGATCCTCACTGCAAATAGGGTCGCTCTAGGCTAGAGTATTCGACTTGCTGGCGCAATTGATTGTGCGCGCGATTGTAGCGCGCGAGCAGGGTCGGGTCGGCACGTTTACTAAACGCGGTGTAAAGCGCCAATTCGGTGCCGGGTAAGCTCACCAATTTAAGCTGCTCGGCAAAACCGCGCTTGCGTAAATCATAGAGCAGTACCGAAGACATCGCATTGAAAGTTGCATCGACCGTACCGGCGGCCGTTTCGCGCAAGCACTCATCACTCCAACGTGCAGGTGAGTAGTTGTGACGCCAGTAAATAGTGGCGCGCAGCAACAGAGGTGGTACCACGCCACCGGCGAGCGAGCATACTTTGAGTGCCGACAGATCCTCTATGCTGTGCATACGCTCTAACGCGTGGTCTTTTTGCAATGCCAGGCCTGCAATCATCTGCGTAAAGGGGAACTCAGGATAGAGCAATTGACGCTCGCGCTCTGGGTTCTTGGCAAACAGTAAAATGGCATCGATTTCACCCTTAATCACCTGGCGATTCAAGCGTTTGATATTCTCGGGTCCCCGCCATTCGATTTGCACCCCCATCGCAGGCGCCAAATGCTGCTCCCAATAATCCACGGCAGCGCCGCGCGGACGTTTATCATCACCGACAAACATTTGCGGCTCTAGGCCAAAAAAGCCGATGCGTATGGTCTCGGCTGACGCTCCTCCACTCATAAGCACAGTGCACACTAGCCACCTAAAAAACACCTTCTTCCACAACCCTTTCATGTTCACTTCCCACTGCTTTTCACACGATTAACACCTTTAAGGATAGTCAAAAAACAGCGATGCGAAAGCAACGCACACCAAGTAACACGCCAGCTGTACAGAATTTAAGCACACTTTATGGCTCCTCGCGGTGTATCAGAGCAGCGCGCCGCTTCAATGTCTTCGAGGGCTTTTACAATTAGAGGCGATAGCCTGCATTCAGCAAGGCTGCTATGAGGGAAGATACACGTAAGGCTGGTTGCTCAAATAACATGCCCTATGAAGACTGCGAATAGCTAAAGCAGCGCAATGGCGATAGATAAGGCCACATTGGTCAAGCATAAGAAAACGCAATCACTGCGGCATCCTTAATCTGCTGCTAACAAGGTCAGTGCGATTGCTCTCCCAATACTTCGCTATAGTGCCGCAGCGTTGCTAACACTCAGCGTAAGCCCTCTGCAGTAGCACAAAGCCGCCCCCAAAGCGGTGAAAACAGCCCAGGGTTAGCGGTAGTTAATTGCTTTCGAATAGCGAGCCGATTGAGTTTGAAACAATAATAAATGAAAATAATTCAGCCATAGAACAACAGCTAACGCTTATTTTAGTTTCACTCGAAACCTATTGTTCATTTTATGTACATGGCCTTTACTCTCAGAATGCCCTATAGTCCAAGCAGTTTGTATGGTCCACTTCAGAGGAGCCCGATGAAACATCCCATCTATCACGTCAATGCTTTTACCGGCCCTGCTGGCACTGGTAACCCCGCCGCAATCTGCCTGCTTGAACAGCAACAGCCCGATCACTGGTTGCAGGCTGTGGCCGCACAGATGAATTTATCAGAGACCGCTTTTGTACTGCCCATGGCGCACGGCTATTCGCTGCGCTGGTTCACGCCCGATAGGGAAGTTGAACTGTGTGGCCACGCCACCTTGGCCAGTGCCCACGTGCTGCGCGAGCTAGGTGAGCTCAAAGAGGGGGAGAGCGTACTCTTTCACACTCTCAGTGGTGAGCTAAAAGCACGCTGTGAAGGTGCGTTGATTGCACTGGATTTTCCGGTCACTGAAGCACTGGCGTGCGAGGCACCAAGCACACTGATCGAAGCGTTGGGGGTCACTGTACTGCACAGTGCCAAGTTCGGCGCCAAGTATTTGCTCGAACTGGAAACACAGGCCGCACTGCTCGCAGCCAAACCCGATATGAACGCATTGCGTGCACTGCCCGAGCGCGGCGTCTGCTTGACCTGTCGCGCTGACAGCGACGAATACGATTTTATCTCACGCTACTTTGCGCCCTGGGTCGGTATCGATGAAGACCCCGTGAATGGATCATCACATTGCGCACTCGCCCCCTACTGGGCCAAAAAGATGAATAAGGTGGAATTTAAAGCACGCCAGGCCTCGCGCCGTGGTGGCGAGCTTCGATTGGCACTGCAAGATCAACGGGTCGCAATTTGCGGCGCAGCCACAACAGTGCTCAGTGGACACCTCACCCTGCGCTAAAGGAACCTGTTAACAGGCGAGCCTAAGGACGAGGTGCCTGTTTATCCGTTTTATCTAGGCAAGGTAAAACATCGCGGTTTAGCCAGTCTTGAGCACATGCTAGGGTCGCGAAATAGCGATGCTTAAAGTTGACCTGCTGCCTAGAGAGAAGATTTTCAGCCATACTTTTACGCAGTAGCGAATCGCCGAGAATGTAAGCCTCACCGATGCAGTTGCGCGGTGCACGCCAGCGCCTAAAGCTTTCTACATGGGGCTCAGCCTCTGGTACGTGCCCCTCGTAAGCGCTGAGGTCATGGCATACAACCCAGGGCACCTGAACCCCTAAGCTCTCGGCGAGTTGGCGCGCTTTCACAGCGCCCGAACGATATGTTTTCTCTTTAATCGCACCGCGGTAACTCAGGTAGAGCACCCGCCCTCGGATCCAGCTTTCAATTTCGCCGTACTGCACGCCCATCGCAACTGCTCGACTGCTTAAAAGGCGTTTTATCCCACGCATTACCTAGGTTGTAAACCCTGCAAGCCGCGCTCAAGTCGCAAAGCGAGGCTGCGCAGTTGTGCTGCGCAGCGACTGCCACAGCAGATAACCGACGACAATCACCATAGGAATATTCGACAGTGGCAGCGCCAACCACACGCCGAGTTCACCGATATAGAGCGGTAGAATATAAAGAAAAGGCTATTTTTCTTGTATTGGGTATATCGACTATTTCTTTGAGTTTTATTTACTTATTTGATGCTACTCGTGCTTTGAGGTTATTCAAATCGGGTATGATGTTGGTTAGTAATTTGCCACATCCTAGTCCATTTTTGGCTTTTTATGTTCTTTTTGTTTATCCCATTTTGTGGTTTTCTTA
>JBMZCU010000381.1:0-3215 GCA_049613705.1 Pseudomonadales bacterium
CCACATCAATCAGCGGTGTCAGATTAACATCAATATCCTGCCGGCTACGTCTGGCGAACTTCACGCTAGCGCCTCCGCCCAATTACCCTTGATGCTCATCACTCTCTCCGTGCATTGCATCAACGAGGCGCACAGCTTGCTGCTCCATTTCGATGACCAAACTATCAACTTTACGGTGAAAATATCGGTGGAAAATAAGGCTGGGTATCGCCACAGCAATACCTGCAGCGGTGGTGATTAACGCCTCGGAAATGCCACCGGCTAGTACATTGGCATTACCTGTCCCCTGGATCATGATTTCACTGAACACTTTAATCATGCCGATGACTGTACCCAACAATCCGAGTAGCGGGGTGATTGCAGCGATAGTGCCAAGTGCTGTGAGGTAGCGCTCCAAATTGTGAATAACACTTGCGGCCGTCTCTTGAATGCTCTCCTGCATACGCTCACGTGACAAGTTAGCGCTGTTGAGCCCAGCCACGAGAATCGCCCCCAACGGACTTTCATCGCGCAAATTCATCATCCGGTCTTGGGTCATTTGGCCACTTTTAATCCACAGCCATACACTTGACATCAGTTCTGGTGGGGCAACTTTAGCTGCGCGCAGCACAATGGCGCGCTCGAGCACAATTGCCATTGCCAGCACTGAACACGCGAGGATAGGCAGCATTAACCAACCGCCTGACAACAAAATCTCTAACACCTCTCTCTCCTTTAGAGCCGCCTATTTGGCGCTTTATTATAGAGACTTTTGAGCGCCCGCGCTCCTCTTAATCTCCTGTTTTATCTACCCATTCTGGATGCCAAAAGCGCACCGCGCGGCGCCGCCACGTTGTCATTTCACACCCGCTTTGGTCGCCACTCACAGTGATAGCGCCCTCCAGATCGGTGCGATACAGCCTAATCCCGCGTTCAGCCAGACGTGATAAAACCTCTGGGTGAGGGTGTTGGTACCTGTTGTTATAGCCACTGCTCGCGACAGCAAAGTCTGGCTTGAGGCGATCCAGAAAGCCCTCAGCACTGGAGTGACGACTCCCGTGGTGCCCAAGCAACAGCCCAAACTCACGCCCTCTATATTTTGATAGCGTGATCTGGCGCTCCACACGCGTCCCCGCATCTCCCAACAGCAATAAACTACAGCCAAGGGTGCTGACCTCTAAGGCACAAGATTTATCATTGACGCGCCATTTGCCCCCTGCATGAGGATGGCGATAACTAAGCACAGTTCCACCCCAGTGCAATGTACGCCCACTCTCACACTGCCGTACCACTGTATCTAGCTCTGAGGGCGTGCCACTGTCGATGGCCGCCACCGACACCCCCTCCTCTATCGCACGGATTCCACCTGCATGATCGTTATCACTGTGACTAACGATCACTAAGTCTAAGTGCGAAATACCCAAGCGCATTAAATGCGGCACAATCACACCCTTAGCGTAACTGTAGCCTGACGAAAAGCGCGCCGCCGTATCAAATAACAGCACACCATTTGCTGTCTGCACTAACACCGCAAGCCCTTGCCCCACATCAAACACATGCACTTTAAAAGTACCTTGTGCAACACTTTGTAGCTCTTTGGGCTGAAACAGCAGTAAGCCTGCGAACAGCACGACAACTTTTAGCCGCACAGCGATCGGCAGTAGCAATAGCAGCAGATAAAAGCACAACAGTAGTAGCGCCGCTTCATCTAACCTGCCCACTGAGACCATCAAAGGTGCTGCAAACTCACTTACATAACGCAGCACCTGCCAAATATAGGACAGTAGCTGCGCCAACAGCATTAGCGGCCAGACCAAGCCAATAACGGATAGTATAAGCACCAGCGGCAGCACCATCAGTACAACACTGATGAGAGGGATCGCGAACAAGTTTACCAGCGGTGAGAGCAAACTAAATTGCTGAAAAAATACCAGCAATAACGGCATCAGCGCTAGCCAGACATAGAGCTGTGAGCGCAGCGCGACACCAGCAAACCTAGTGTTTAACTGCAAATGACGAAGTGTTATCAGCGCCCCAACCGCGGCAAAAGATAACCACAATCCCGGGCTTAACACACTCATTGGCGAGAGCGCCAAGACAGCACACAACGCCATCCACCAGCGCTGCCAAAGCGTCACTTTTGGAGCCCCGAGCTGAGTTGAGAGCATAATCAACGCCATAATCCACGCACGTTGAGTTGATACACCTGCCCCTGCAAGCTGGACGTAGCAAAAACTCACAACCAACGCTGTGACAACGGCAAAACTATTTAATCGCCAAGGCAAAAACAGTCGCAGCACACCACACACTTTAGTCCCTAGCCACCAGGCAAGTCCCAGCACTATAGCGATATGCAACCCACTGACCACCAACAAATGCACAGTCCCTGTATTGCGTAATACTTCCCAGTGCCTCTGTGCTAAACGCGATTTATCGCCTAGGAGAAGTGCGTGCAGCATCGCCTCGGCATCGGCATTTAACCCTTGCTCGCCCAGCCAATAGCGCAATCGGTCGCGAATAGCCGCAATACTTAAGACAGGCTCAGTACGCGCTATATATTCAACCACATAACCACTGGCATCTATCCCCTGTTGTAGAGCCCACAGCGCTGTATCAAAACTGGTGTCATTCCCCTTACCGCGCGGTGTTTTCAATTTAGCCTGCAACTGTAAGCGAGCCCCACCGTGAAGAGTATGCTCAGCACGGTAATCACTCAGGCGCACAGTGCGCAGCGCAAGATTCGCATCGCCACAACGCGCTTGCTCCAGCGCAAGATCAAAGCGCTGATAGTCGGGCTTTCGCAGCACCAAACCGACCACCTCACCTGTCAGCTCACACTGCCTAGTACCCTGCCAATCCTCAAAGCGATGCTCTAGCTGCAGAGCACTGTGTAACAGAGCAAATGTTAAGCCAACACCTGATGCACTCAACTGGAACAAGGTCACACTTAGCGTTTTTGAATGCACTACCCTCTTACCATGCAACCAAAACAGCACACACAAGGCACACATCAACCCCATACCGAGCTGTAAGTAACTTGGCAAAAAAGTGAATTGCGCAGCGCCATACACGCCGAGAACGAAGCCTGGCACAGTGAACCTCGCAGTTGATGAGCCAGTATTTATGTTAGCAATTTGCGGCTTGCGATCATGCCCGCCCAGGCAAAATAAGCTTGAGTCTTATGATTTCGCCCTTGCAACAAGTAAGCTAAGCGCCACAAGATAGATAAGTTGTGA